>NZ_BCAZ01000044.1:0-46806 GCF_001320205.1 Pseudomonas sp. NBRC 111123 | reverse complement strand
CGGGCGCTTAGCCTGTGGGAGCGGGTTCACCCGCGAAGAGGCCCGCACAGCGCCGCTGAATGCCCGGTTGTTCCTTACCAGTGATGTTTATCGAACCCTGAACTACGCTGACAGTCGCATCCCACGAATCATTTGCGCGCAAGCAAGGAGCCTGCATGACGTTGATGCGTCCCCTGTCGGTCATTTGCCTGGGGCTGCTGTACATGCTCACCGGCTGTAGCAAGGAAGAGGTACCCGAGACACTGCCACGTGTAGGTGTGCAGCAGGTCCAGCCCACCGATTTCGCTGCCAGGGTCACCCTAACCGGCGACGTGCAGGCGCGGGTGCAGACCGACCTGTCGTTCCGCGTGGGCGGCAAGATCATTTCCCGCAGCGTCGACGTCGGTGACCACGTCAAGGCCAACCAGGTGCTGGCGCGGCTAGACCCGAAAGACCTGCAGAACAATGTCGACTCGGCCAAGGCCGAGGTGTTCGCCGCGCAGGCGCGGGTCACCCAGACCAGCGCCGCCTTCGTGCGCCAGCAGAAACTGCTGCCCAAGGGCTACACCAGCCAGAGCGAATACGATTCCGCCGAAGCCGCGCTGCGCAGCAACCAGAGCGCGCTCAAGGCCGCCCAGGCGCAATTGGCCAATGCCAACGAACAACTCAGCTACACCGCGCTGGTGTCCGAAGCCGATGGTGTGATCACCCAGCGTCAGGCCGAAGTCGGCCAAGTGGTTCAGGCGACCATGCCGATTTTCAGCCTTGCCCGTGACGGCGACCGCGATGCCGTGTTCAACGTCTACGAATCGCTGTTGGTGGCGCCGCCGAGCGATGTCGGTGTCATCGTCAGCCTGCTGGACGACCCCAAGGTCCAGGCTCACGGCTTTGTCCGCGAAATTACCCCCACCGTGTCGGCGCAAAGCGGCACGGTGCAGGTCAAGGTAGCGCTGAAGGACGTGCCGCCAGGCATGCAGCTGGGCGCGCCGGTCACTGCAAGCACCAATGCGGTGGGGCGGCCGAGCATCGAGTTGCCGTGGTCGGCATTGACCAAGGCGTTGCATGAACCTGCTGTCTGGGTGGTGGGCGAGGGCGACAAGGTCGAATTGCGCAAGGTCGAAGTCAGCCGCTACCTGACCGGCAAGATCGTGGTCGCCAGCGGCCTGAAGGCTGGCGAGACCGTGGTGGTCAATGGTGGGCAACTGCTGCACCCGGGCATGCAGGTACAGAAGATCGAAGCCAAGGCCCAAGGGGGTGAGCTATGAAGCGCCTGCTGCTGATGCTGTCGGCCGGCATGCTGCTGGCCGCCTGCGGTAGCGAGGAAGAAGCCCCCGAGCCGATCCGGCCAGTGTTGTCGGTCAAGGTCGAGCCACAGGTGCAGTCGCAGCTGGGGCGCTTTGCCGGGCTTATCGAGGCGCGCTTCGAAAGTACCTTGGGCTTCCGGGTTGGCGGGCGCATAGCTCGGCGTTGGCTGGATGTGGGCGCCCAGGTCAAGCCGGGCGATACCCTGGCCACGCTCGACCCCACCGACCAGCAGAACCAGTTGCGCGCCGCCGAAGGCGACCTGGCCAAGGTGCAGGCACAGTGGATCAACGCCCAGGCCGATGCCCGTCGCCAGCAACAGCTGTATGACCGTGGTGTGGGCGCCCAGGCCCAGCTGGATATCGCCCAGACCAACCTGAAAACCACCAGTGCGGCGCTGGAGCAGGCGCGCTCCGCGCTCAGCCAGGCCCGTGACCAGCTCGACTACAGCACCTTGCGCACTGACCACGCTGCGGTTATCACCGCCTGGCAGGCCGAAGCCGGGCAAACCGTTACTGCAGGCCAAGCCGTGGTCACCCTGGCTCGGCCAGACGTGAAGGAAGCGGTGATCGACCTGCCCATCGGCCTGGCCGAGCAGTTGAACAAAGACCTGACCTTCACCGTCGCCTTGCAACTCGACCCGACCATCAACACCACCGCCAGCCTGCGCGAACTGGAGCCCCAGGCCGACGCTGCCACCCGCACCCGCCGCGCCCGCCTGACCCTGGCAAGCACGCCGGCAGCTTTCCACCTGGGCACTGCGATCAGTGTGACCCTGAGCTCGGAAGTGTCCCCGCGCAGCGAGCTGCCTTTGAGTGCCCTGCTCGAGCGTGACGGCAAGACGCAGGTCTGGGTGATCGACACCCAGCAGAAGACTGTGGGCACCCGTGACGTCACCCTGATCGACCGTACTGCCGACAGCATTGTCCTGGCCTCGGGCGTGCAGCCTGGCGAGCGCGTGGTGACTGCGGGCGTGAACAGCCTCAAGCCTGGCCAGAAGGTCACCTTCGACGAGGATGCGCAATGAAAGGAAGCTTCAACCTGTCCGAATGGGCGCTCAAGCATCAATCGTTCGTCTGGTACCTGATGTTCGTCGGCCTGCTGATGGGCATTTTTTCGTACTTCAACCTTGGCCGTGAGGAGGACCCCTCGTTCACCATCAAGACCATGGTGATCCAGACCCGCTGGCCTGGCGCGACCCAGGACGAAACGCTTTACCAGGTCACCGACCGCATCGAGAAGAAGCTCGAGGAACTCGATTCCCTCGACTACACCAAGAGCTACACCCGCCCGGGCGAGTCCACGGTGTATGTGTACCTGCGCGACACCACCAAGGCCAAGGACATCCCGGAAATCTGGTATCAGGTGCGCAAGAAGATCCAGGACATCCGCGGCGAGTTCCCCGCAGGCATCCAAGGGCCTGGTTTCAACGATGAATTCGGCGACGTGTTCGGCTCGGTCTACGCCTTCACCGCCGACGGCCTCACCCTGCGCCAGCTGCGTGACTACGTGGAACAGGCGCGTGCCGAGGTGCGCGATGTGCCCAACATCGGCAAGATCGAACTGATCGGCACCCAGGACGAGGTGCTGTACCTGAACTTCTCGACCCGCAAACTGGCCGCTCTGGGCATCGACCAGCGCCAGGTCATGCAGGCCCTGCAATCGCAGAACGCGGTGACCCCGGCCGGTGTGATCGAGGCCGGACCTGAACGCATTTCGGTGCGCACCACCGGGCAGTTCGCTTCGGAAAAGGACCTGAAGACCGTCAACCTGAAGATCAACGACCGCTTCTTCCGCCTGGCCGACATCGCCGATATCCAGCGCGGCTACGTCGACCCGCCATCACCGATGTTCCGCTACAACGGCCAGACCGCCATTGGCCTGGCCATCGGCATGAAGGCCGGTGGCAACATGCAGGTCTTTGGCGCGGCGCTGAAAAAGCGCATGGACCGGGTGATCGAAGACCTGCCGATCGGCGTCGGCGTGCACACCGTTTCGGACCAGGCCGTGGTGGTCAAGCAGGCGGTCGGCGGCTTCACCAGCGCGCTGTTCGAAGCGGTGGTGATCGTGCTGGCGGTGAGCTTCGTCAGCCTTGGTGTGCGCGCCGGCCTGGTGGTGGCCTGCTCGATACCACTGGTGCTGGCGATGGTATTCGTGTTCATGGAATACAGCGGCATCACCATGCAGCGGATTTCGCTGGGGGCGCTGATCATCGCCCTTGGCCTGCTGGTGGATGACGCGATGATCACGGTCGAGGTGATGGTCACACGCCTGGAAATGGGCGAGAGCAAGGAGCAGGCGGCCACGTTCGCCTATACCTCGACGGCGTTCCCCATGCTCACCGGTACATTGGTCACGGTTGCCGGCTTCGTGCCCATCGGCCTCAACGCCAGCTCTGCTGGTGAATACACCTACACGCTGTTCGCAGTGATTGCGGTCGCGCTGATGGTGTCGTGGGTAGTGGCGGTGTTCTTCGCCCCGGTGCTGGGCGTGCATATTCTCAGCAGCTCCAAGCTCAAGGCCCATGAGGCCGAGCCGGGGCGCGTCGGCCGGGCCTTCGAGCATGGCCTGCTATGGTGCATGCGCAACCGCTGGCTGACCATCATCGGCACCGTGCTGTTGTTCGCCCTGGCGATTTTCTGCGAGCGCTTTGTGCAGAACCAGTTCTTCCCTTCATCGGACCGCCCGGAAATCCTCGTCGACCTCAACCTGCCGCAGAACGCCTCGATCGAGGAAACCCGCAAGGTGGTCGACCGCTTCGAAGCTCGGATCAAGGATGATCCGGACCTGGTGCACTGGAGCACTTACATCGGCCAGGGCGCCATTCGCTTCTATCTGCCCCTCGACCAGCAGTTGCAGAACCCGTACTACGCGCAGCTGGTGATCGTCAGCAAGGGCTTCGAAGCGCGCAATGGCATGATGCAGCGCCTGCAGAAGATCCTGCACGAAGAGTTCGTCGGCATCGGCACCAACGTGCAATCGCTGGAGATGGGCCCGCCGGTGGGCCGGCCGATCCAGTACCGGGTCAGCGGTGCCAACATCGACGAGGTGCGCAAGCACGCCATCGACCTGGCCACCTTGCTCGACCAGAACGAGCACATCGGCGAGATGATCTACGACTGGAACGAACCCGGTAAGGTGCTGCGCGTGGAAATCGCCCAGGACAAGGCACGCCAGCTGGGGTTGTCGTCGGAAGACGTGGCCAACGTGATGAACAGCATTGTCAGCGGCGTGGAAATCACTCAGGTCAACGACAATATCTACCTGGTCGACGTGGTCGCCCGCGCCGAGGACAGCGAGCGCGGTTCGCCCGATACCCTGCAGAACCTGCAGATTCTCACCCCCAACGGCACCTCGATCCCGCTGCTGTCGTTCGCCACTGTGCGTTACGAGCTGGAACAGCCACTGGTATGGCGCCGCGACCGCAAGCCGACCATTACCATCAAGGCCTCGGTCAACGGTGATATTCAGCCTACCGACCTGGTGGCCCAGCTGAAGCCGAAGATCGACGCGTTCGCCAGCAAGCTGCCCGTGGGCTTCGAAGTGGCCACTGGCGGTACCGTGGAGGAGAGCGCCAAGGCCCAAGGGCCGATCCGCAAGGTGATTCCGCTGATGTTGTTCCTGATGGCGACCTTCCTGATGATTCAGCTGCACAGCGTGCAGAAGCTGTTGCTGGTGGTCAGCGTGGCGCCGTTGGGGCTGATCGGTGTGGTGCTCGCGCTGGTGCCGACGGGTACGCCAATGGGCTTTGTGGCGATTCTCGGCATCCTTGCGCTGGCGGGCATCATCATTCGTAACTCGGTGATCCTGGTGACCCAGATCGACGAGTTCACGGCCCAGGGCTTGTCGCCGTGGGATGCGGTGGTGGAGGCCACCAACCACCGGCGCCGGCCGATCCTGCTGACCGCGGCGGCAGCCAGCCTGGGCATGATCCCGATTGCCCGCGAAGTGTTCTGGGGGCCGATGGCCTACGCCATGATCGGCGGGATCATTGTCGCGACCCTGCTGACGCTGCTGTTCCTGCCGGCGCTGTATGTGGCCTGGTACAAGATCCGCGAGCCACAGAAAGAATCCTGAAACCCTGCACCAAGCCCTGTGGGAGCGGGTTTACCCGCGAATGCGATGGTGGAACTACCGCCGCATTCACGGGTAAACCCGCTCCCACAGGGCCTTTTGTTGTCTTCAGGTTGAGGATTTTATTTTGGTTATATAAACATTCTTAAACAGTATTTTTAAGAATAACTCCGCCTCACTACTATTGCCCTCAAGCCAGGCGCAAACCCCTTCATACCTCAGCCCGGCACCCTCACTCCAAGGAGAACGAGCATGAGTGCATCGCTGCGTAGCATCGACGGTCAGGACGAAGCCACCATTCTGCGTGAGATCCAGAGCGCCCTGCGCGACCTGCGTTTCGGTGCGGTGGAAATCACCGTGCACAACGCCCAGGTCGTGCAGATCGAACGCAAGGAGAAGTTCCGCCTGCAACAGCCTGGCAACAAGGCCGGCTGATTCGCGCCACACCCTTCAAAACGAGAAAAATGCCAATCGGGAGCTTCACCATGTCCATCCGCCGTTATGCGCTCGCCGCGCTGGCCAGTGCTGTTTTTGCCGGTTCCGCCATTGCCAAGGACTACGAACTGCTGAACGTGTCCTACGACCCGACCCGTGAGTTGTATCAGCAGTACAACGCTGAATTCATCAAGCACTGGCAGCAGGCTCACCCGGGCGACAAGGTCAAGATCCAGCAATCCCATGGTGGCTCGGGCAAGCAGGGCCGTGCAGTGATCGATGGCCTGCGCGCCGACGTGGTGACCCTGGCCCTGGCCGGTGACATCGACGAAATCGCCAAGCTCGGCAAGACCCTGCCGGAAAACTGGCAGACCCGCCTGCCCAACGCCAGCACGCCTTACACCTCGACCATCGTGTTCCTGGTGCGCAAGGGCAACCCGAAAGGCATCAAGGACTGGGGCGACCTGATCAAGAAGGACGTGTCGGTCATCACTCCCAACCCGAAAACCTCCGGCGGCGCCCGCTGGAACTTCCTGGCAGCCTGGGCCTACGGCCTGAAAACCGGCGGCAGCGAAGACAAGGCCAAGGCCTACGTGCAGGAGCTGTTCAAGCACGTGCCAGTGCTGGATACCGGTGCCCGTGGCTCGACCATCACCTTCGTCAACAACGGCCAGGGCGACGTGCTGCTGGCCTGGGAAAACGAAGCCTTCCTGGCACTGAAGGAAGACGGTGGCGCCGACAAGTTCGACATCGTCGTGCCGTCGCTGTCGATCCTTGCCGAGCCGCCAGTGGCGGTGGTCGACAAGAACGCCGAGAAGAAGGGCAACGAAGCGATTGCCGAGGAATACCTCAAGCACCTGTACAGCCCGGCTGGCCAGAAGATCGCCGCCGAGAACTTCTACCGCCCGCGTGACGAGAAGGTTGCTGCCGAATTCGGCAAGCAGTTCCCGAAACTGGACCTGGTGACCATCGACAAGGACTTCGGTGGCTGGAAAACTGCACAACCGAAATTCTTCAATGATGGCGGTGTGTTCGACCAGATCTATCAGGCACAGTAAGGGCCAAGGAAAAGCGGGGCCGCTTCTACAAGGGATACGCGATCGTCTGTAGAAGCGGCCTTGTGTCGCGAAAGGGCTGCAAGGCAGCCCCAAGATTGAGAGTCCTGTACCGCCCCGGCATACCCGGGGCTTCGTGCGTTCAACCAGGGATATTTATGTCACGTCGTATTTCCCCCGTCATACCCGGCTTCGGGCTGACGCTGGGTTACACCTTGGTGTATCTCAGCCTGATCGTGCTGATACCGCTGGCGGCCATGTTCATCCATGCCTCGCAGCTGACCTTCGAGCAGTTCTGGAACGTCATCAGTGCGCCGCGGGTGATCGCCGCGCTCAAGCTGAGCTTCGGCACTGCCCTGTTCGCCGCCATCATCAACGGTGTGATCGGCACTCTGCTGGCCTGGGTACTGGTGCGTTACACCTTCCCCGGGCGCAAGATCATCGACGCGATGATCGACCTGCCGTTCGCCCTGCCCACCGCCGTTGCCGGTATTGCCCTGACCGCCCTGTATGCGCCTGCGGGCTGGGTTGGCCAGTTCGCCACCGACCTAGGCTTCAAGATCGCCTACACACCGCTGGGCATCACCCTGGCGCTGACCTTCGTCACCCTGCCGTTCGTGGTGCGCACAGTTCAGCCGGTGCTGGCGGACATCCCGCGTGAAGTCGAAGAAGCGGCTGCCTGCCTGGGCGCGAAGCCTTTGCAGGTGTTCCGCTACATCCTCGCCCCAGCGCTGCTGCCCGCCTGGCTCACCGGCTTTGCCCTGGCCTTCGCCCGTGGCGTTGGCGAGTACGGTTCGGTGATCTTCATTGCCGGCAACATGCCGATGAAGACCGAGATCCTGCCGTTGCTGATCATGGTCAAGCTCGACCAGTACGACTACACCGGCGCGACCGCCATCGGCGTCTTGATGCTGGTGGTTTCCTTCATCCTGCTGCTGCTGATCAACCTGCTGCAGCGCCGCATCGAAACCCCTTGAAGGAGGCCGCATGTCCAGTTCAACCCTGAGTGCAAGCGCCGCCGCCAATGCCGCCCGGCGTGGCAGCGCCACTTCGCGGCGCATCCTGATCGGCCTTGGCTGGCTGGTGTTCGCGCTGTTCCTGCTGCTGCCGCTGGTGATCGTGGTATCGCAGGCGCTGAAGAACGGCTTTGGCACCTTCTTCGAGGCGATCTTCGAGCCTGATGCCTTGTCGGCGCTGAAGCTGACCTTGCTCGCCGTGGTCATCTCGGTGCCACTGAACCTGGTGTTCGGCGTCAGCGCCGCCTGGTGCGTGAGCAAGTACAGCTTCCGTGGCAAGAGCATCCTGGTGACCCTGATCGACCTGCCGTTTTCGGTGTCGCCGGTCATCGCCGGCCTGGTCTACGTGCTGATGTTCGGCGCGCAAGGCCTGTTCGGCCCATGGCTGCAGGACCACGACATCCAGATCGTGTTCGCCTTGCCGGGCATCGTCCTGGCGACCATCTTCGTCACCGTGCCGTTTGTCGCCCGTGAGCTGATCCCGCTGATGCAGGAGCAGGGCACGCAGGAAGAGGAGGCCGCGCGCCTGCTCGGCGCCAATGGCTGGCAGATGTTCTGGCACGTGACCTTGCCGAACATCAAGTGGGGCCTGATCTATGGCGTGGTGCTGTGCACCGCGCGGGCCATGGGCGAGTTTGGCGCAGTGTCGGTGGTGTCGGGCCATATCCGTGGCGTGACCAACACCTTGCCGCTGCACGTAGAGATCCTCTACAACGAGTACAACCACGTCGCGGCCTTCAGCGTGGCCAGCCTGTTGCTGATCCTGGCGCTCTTCATCCTGCTGCTCAAGCAGTGGAGCGAGAACCGTATTAACCGCCTGCGCCACAGCGCCGCGGAGGAATGATTCATGTCGATCGAAGTTCGTAATGTCAGCAAGCGCTTCAACAGCTTCCAGGCCCTGAACGCTATCAACCTGGACATCAACAGCGGCGAGCTGGTGGCCCTGCTTGGCCCGTCCGGTTGCGGCAAGACCACCCTGTTGCGCATCATTGCCGGCCTGGAAACCCCGGACCAGGGCAACATCGTGTTCCATGGCGAGGACGTGTCCGGCCACGACGTGCGCGATCGCAACGTCGGCTTCGTGTTTCAGCACTATGCGTTGTTCCGCCACATGAGCGTGTTCGACAACGTCGCCTTCGGCCTGCGCATGAAGCCCAAGGGTGAGCGCCCGAGCGAGAGCAAGATCGCCGAAAAGGTCCACGAACTGCTGAACATGGTGCAGCTGGACTGGCTGTCCGACCGCTACCCCGAGCAACTGTCCGGTGGCCAGCGTCAGCGTATCGCCCTGGCCCGCGCCCTGGCGGTTGAGCCCAAGGTGCTGCTGCTCGATGAGCCGTTCGGTGCGCTCGACGCCAAAGTGCGCAAGGAGCTGCGCCGCTGGCTGGCGCGGCTGCACGAAGACATCAACCTGACCTCGGTGTTCGTTACCCACGACCAGGAAGAAGCCATGGAAGTGGCCGACCGCATCGTGGTGATGAACAAGGGCGTGATCGAGCAGATCGGCTCGCCAGGCGAGGTGTACGAGCAGCCGGCCAACGATTTCGTCTACCACTTCCTCGGCGACTCCAACCGCCTGGCCTTGAGCGAGGGGCAGCACGTGCTGTTCCGCCCGCATGAGGTGTCTCTGTCGCGTCATGAGACCGAAGGGCACCATGCGGCCGAGGTACGCGATATCCGCCCGCTGGGCGCGACCACGCGGGTGACCTTGAAGGTGGAAGGGCAGAGCGACTTGATCGAGGCCGAGGTGGTCAAGGATCACGACAGCCTGACCGGGCTGGTGCGTGGGGAGACGCTGTTCTTCCGGCCGAAGGTCTGGCAGAAGGTGGCGGATATCTAAGCCATCCTGATCGATGAAAACCCGGACACAGTTCCGGGTTTTTTATTGCCTGCAAGCGTGCGCGATCCCGTGTAGGAACGGCCTTGTGCCGCGCAACGAGGGCCAAGCCCTCGCGACAATCTGATGCCTTACGCGAATATTTCATATGCCCGCAAAGCATCACCCTGACACCTTGAAAGCGCACCCCGCGAAACCCGCGGGCTAGAGCCAGCCTTGCAAAATAGATATTCAAAAATGATCTAACTTTAATTTTAAACATTACTTTCAGCGCTAAGCCCCTGCCCCCGATGATTCAGCCACACACCTGAATCAAGAACCCCAGGAGTTTGATCAATGGGTAATGTCCAGTCGGCCGTCAGGGCCTACGACCAGCCATGGCGCCCGGCACCGGGTGACCTGGTCGAGCTTGGACGGACACTTCGCCTGCCACTGGGCCAGCTGCGCCTGCAACGCACGCCGGTCAGTGGCCTCAAGCGCCGCGACAAGCTGGCGCTGGGCCTGCTGGTACTGGCCCTGCACGGTGCCGCCGCCTACTGGGTAAGCCAGGCCCCCACGCCTGCGCTGCCCGTGGTGCCACCACAGATTCCGCCCATGACCATCGAATTTGCCGCGCCCGCGCCGCCGGTGGTGCAACCGCCACCGCCAGCCCCGGCCCCGCCGGTGGTCGAGCCCCCGCCCCCGGTGATCGACGAGTTGGCCGCCAAGCCCAAGCCGAAGCCAAAGCCCGCGCCCAAACCGGTCGCCAAGCAACCACCCAAGCCGCAGCCCAAGCCGGTCGAGGCGCCACCACCTGCGCCGGTCGCTGCCCCTGCACCGCCCGCGCCACCCGCGCCGGCGCCGGTCACGCCGCCATCGGCCAACGCCGCGTACCTGAAGAACCCGGCGCCGGAGTACCCGCAGATGGCTCAGCGCCGTGGCTGGGAAGGTACCGTGCTGCTGCGCGTCGAGGTGCTGCCCAGCGGCAAGCCGGGGCAGATCCAGGTCCAGAAGAGCAGCGGCCGCGACGCCCTGGACGCCGCTGCGCTGGCCGCAGTCAAGCGTTGGAGCTTCGTCCCCGCCAAGCAGGGCGACGTAGCCCAGGCCGGCTGGGTCAGCGTGCCGATCGATTTCAAGCTTCGCTAACTTTTTCGCAGAACACAGGAAGACACCATCATGAGCCTGCTGGCATCCCCCCTCGAATCCGTTGAAAGCGCAGTCATCTGGCTGCTGGTCGGTTTTTCCGTTGCAACCTGGGGCTTGGCCCTGGTCAAGGTCGCGCAGTTCGTGCGGCTCAAGCATCAGGACAAGCGCTTCCACCAGCAGTTCTGGGCGGCCTCAAGCCTGGACTCGGCCGCCGAGCTCAGCCACGAGCTGCCTGGCCCGGCTGCCCGCGTTGCCCAGTCTGGCTACGCCGCCATCGCTGTCGGGGATAGCCAGGCCAGCGACCTGAGCCACGCCATCAACCACCAGGACCGCCTCGAACGTGCCCTGCGCCAGCAAATCGTGCGTGAACGCCGTTCGCTGGAAACCGGGCTGGCGGTGGTCGCCAGTATCGGCAGCACTTCGCCCTTCATCGGCCTGTTCGGTACCGTGTGGGGCATCATGGAAGCGCTCAAGGGCATCAGTGCGGCCGGCTCCGCCAGCCTGGAAACCGTCGCCGGCCCGATTGGTGCCGCGCTGGTCGCCACCGGCGTGGGTATCGCCGTCGCGGTGCCGGCGGTGCTGGTCTACAACTACTTCCTGCGCCGCCTCAAGCTGACGGCGGCCGACCTGGATGACTTCGCCCACGATTTCTACAGCCTGGCGCAGAAGAGTGCCTTCCGCGTGCTGGTGCACCCTGCCGTGCACAAGGCCCAGGCCGGCTTCACCCAGCCGGTGAAGGAGGCGTCCTGATATGGCCTTTTCGACCCAGGACAGCGACGAAGTCCTCAGTGAAATCAACGTCACGCCGTTGGTGGACGTCATGCTGGTGCTGCTGGTGGTGTTCATCGTCACCGCACCGCTGCTGACCAACGCCATCCCGATCAACCTGCCCAAGACCGAAGCCGTGGCGCCGGTGGAACAGAAAGACCCGCTGGTGGTGAGCATCGACGGTGGCGGCAAGCTGTTCATCAACAAGGACGAGATCCAGCCGGAGCAGCTGGAAACCAACCTCAAGGCAGCCAAGGACAAGGATGCCGACGTGCGTGTGCAGCTGCAGGCCGACGATGGCGTGAATTATGGCGAAGTGGCGCGGGCCATGGCGGCGATCGAGCGTGCGGGCATCAGCAAACTGGCGGTAATAACTGCACGGTAATCTTCAACCTTCTTCAGGCAAGTGACTCTCGCAAGTGCGTTGGGGCCATATCTCTTGGCAGGGGTTGGCCCTTTTTTTTCGCCGTAACGGCTTCAGCGCCTATTAGATCGAGCGCCGCCCGCGCGGCGCATCGCGGATAAATCCGCTCCTACATCTGTTTCATGCCAATCACGCCAGTGCAATGGTACGCACTCCTGGTGTGTCCCCTTCGATATCGAGCCGTACACCATAGATGCGCGTGCGCTGGCGCAGAACTCACTGGCCCGAAACAAATGTAGGAGCGGATTTATCCGCGATGCGCCGCGCGGGCGGCACTCGATTTCACGGGCAGCAGAAAATTTTGGCTTGATATTTTGGTTATTAATAAATAGCTTCTTATTCCTTTACGGATATAACTCCCTCCTTATACTGGTCTCCAAGCACGCAAACTTACTGGAGGCGTCCCCATGCGCAATGAGTCGATTCGTTACCTGATTGTGCCGGGCTGGCAAGGATCGCCAGACAACCATTGGCAGAGTCACTGGCAGCGCACGCTGCCCAACAGCGCCCGGGTCGAGCAGCATGACTGGCTCACCCCAAAGCGCGGCGACTGGGTGCAGGCGTTGGAGCAGGCGATTGCTGCCGAAGGCTCGCCGGTGATTCTGATTGCTCACAGCCTGGGCTGCGTCACCGTCGCCCACTGGGCCGCACAGGCCAGCCCGGCCCTGCTGCACCGGGTGCGCGGCGCATTGCTGGTGGCCCCGGCGGATGTCGAGCGGCCCACCTGCGCGCCGGCCCTGCGCAACTTTGCGCCGATCCCGCTGCAGGCGCTGCCGTTCCCCAGCCAGGTGGTCAGCTCCGACAACGACCCGGCAGTGAGCGTGCCGCGTGCCTTGTACCTGGCCCAGGCCTGGGGTGCCGAGGCGGGCCTTCTGAGCAATGCCGGGCACATCAACGTCAAGTCCGGCCATGAGCGTTGGGAACAAGGCTTCGCCTACCTGTATCGCCTGCAAAGCCGGGTCGAGCAGCGCGCATTGCGCCGCGCCTGATCGACCCCGACCGTTCACCGTTTGCCTGACGCCCGGCCACCCATGGCCTGGGGCGGGAGTTTGTCATGACTTTTCAAAACCCGTTCGGCCAGCCGCTGCTGACCTTCCCTGAACTGGACAAGAGCCCCCTGAGTATCCGTGCCAAGGCGCTGGTGTTCATCGACCCGCGCTCGCAGCAGCTGCGCCAGGCCCTGGAGCAGCTGGCGCCGCAACCGGTGCCGGTGCTGATTCGCGGCGAGACCGGTACCGGCAAGGAACTGTTGGCACGGCAGATCCACCGGGCCAGCGACCGCCCCGGCCTGTTCGTCTCGGTCAACTGTGCCGCCATCAGCCCTACCTATGCCGATGCCGAACTGTTCGGTTACAGCGCCGGCAGCCAGGGCGGCACTGCCAGCAGCCGCGCGGGCTGGTTCGGTTCGGCCAATGGCGGCACCTTGTACCTGGACGAGATCGCCGACTTGCCGTTGGCGATCCAGGGCAAACTGCTGGCGGCCCTGGAAAACCGCGAGGTTACCCGTGTCGGTGCGCAGCAACCGCAGCCGGTGGATGTGCGCCTGGTGGCTGCGACCAGCATTGATCTGGCGCGGGTGGTGAAGGCCGGGCGCTTCAACGAGCGCCTTTACCAGTACCTGCGCGAGGGCGCGCTGGAACTGCCGCCGTTGCGCGAGCGGCCAGGCGATATTCTGCCTTTGGCCGAGTATTTCGTGGGCATCTACAGCGTGCGCTTGCAGCGCCCGCTGGCGTTGATCAGCGAGGCCGCGCAGCAAGTGCTGGAAGCGCATGCCTGGCCGGGCAACACCCGTGAACTGGAGAACGTGATCCACTTCGCCCTGCTGGTAAACGATACGGACGAGCTGCTGCCACAAGACCTCGACCTGCCGAACCCCGCGGGCTAGACGAGCTAATAAGCAAACTGGATGATGGCAGTTTGTTTTTGGAATAAGCAGCTAATTAAAAGATATTGTTACGGAATAAAAAATCTCGGTATCGTCCGCCTCACGCCCGCCGGTGAAACGGTTGGGCACCCGACTTCGCCATCCGCGATGGCCCAGATCCAGAACAAGGAACACCATGAAGAAGACCCTGCTGACCACTGCCCTGGCCGCTGCCCTGTCGTTCGCTGGCCTGGCATCTGCCGCCGAGAAACTGGTCGTTGCCGCGACCCCGGTGCCGCACGCCGAAATCCTTGAACTGATCAAGCCAACCCTGGCCAAGGAAGGTGTGGACCTGCAGATCAAGGTCTTCACCGACTACGTGCAGCCGAACGTGCAGGTTGACCAGAAGCGCCTCGACGCCAACTACTTCCAGACCCTGCCGTACCTGCAGAACTTCAACGAAGGCAAGGGTACCCACCTGGAAACGGTGGTAGGCGTTCACGTCGAGCCGTTCGGTGGCTACTCGAAGAAGGTCAAAAGCCTGAGCGAGCTGAAAGAAGGCGCCAGCGTTGCCATTCCTAACGAGGGCAGCAACAGCGGTCGCGCCCTGCTGCTGCTGCAGAAGGCTGGCCTGATCACACTGAAAGACCCGAAGAACGCCCTGGCGACTCCGAAAGACATCGCCGAGAACCCGAAGAAGCTGAAGTTCCGCGAGCTTGAGTCGGCCATGCTGCCGCGCGTTCTGGACCAGGTCGACCTGGACATGATCAACACCAACTACGCTTTGGAAGCCGGCCTGAACCCGGCCAAGGATGCGCTGGTGATCGAGGGCAGCGACTCGCCGTACGTGAATTTCCTGGTAGCCCGCCCGGACAACAAGAACAGCGAGGCCATCCAGAAACTGGCCAAGGCGCTGACCAGCCCTGAGGTGAAGGAATTCATCGCCAAGAAGTACCAGGGTGCGGTACTGCCTGCGTTCTGATGCGTTTGTTGTGATGTGAAAACGCCGACGCTTTTGCGTCGGCGTTTTTGTTTGTGGCTGGCGGGGAAGGGTGAGCTGGCCTCACTGGCCACTTCGCGGGTACGGGCTCACGCGGACCCAGCCCCACCCAAGGCCCGGCGCAGCGCCAGCAGCCACAGCAGTTGTTCGTTCGAATCAGGTGAGCAGGGGCTATTCATCATTATCGTCCTTGTGGGTGATGGCCTTGCAAGTCACGGGCTGAAGCTGTTTGAGAGGTTTGTTGGAGGAAAGTTTCGATAGCCCGGTCAGTGATATCAATATGCAATAAAGGTATTTATAAAAAGTTTTTTATACCTTTAGAGTCTACTCACCGCGCTTGGCGCATCGTTCAGACTTTCCCATGTCGCACTCTGCAAACCGGGTGTCGAGGCAACATCCATGACCTTCGACATCGCATTCATTCTCAGCACATTGCCAGCATTCTTCAAGGCTGTCGGCGTGACCTTGCAGGTTGGCCTGTTCGCCATCGCCACCTCGCTACTGGTGGCGCTGCTCAATGCCACTATCCTGGTGCTGCGCACGCCTTACCTGCGGCACCTGGTCAAAGGTTATGTGGAGCTGGCGCGCAACACCCCCCTGCTGATCCAGCTGTTCTTCGTCTATTTCGCCTTGCCCAGCGTGGGCCTGAAGATTTCCGGTTTTGCTGCGGCAATCATCACCATGACCTTCATGGGCGGTGCCTACCTCACCGAGGTGCTGCGCGCCGGTGTCGAGGCCGTGCCGCGTGCGCAGCTGGAGTCGGGGCGTTCCATCGGGCTGTCGGAAGGCCAGTTGCTGCGCCATGTGATCCTGCCCCAGGCCGGCATCCTCAGCCTGCCGGCACTGTTCGCCAACTTCGTCTTCCTGCTCAAGGAAACCACCGTGGTCTCGGCCGTGGCGGTGCCTGAAATCCTCTACACCACCAAGAACTACATCGCCTTGTACTACAAGACCTACGAGATGCTCGCGGTGCTGACGCTGCTGTGTGTGCTGCTGTTCCTGCCGCTGTCGCTGCTGCTGCGCTACCTGGAAAGGAGGCTGCAACATGGCCAGTTCGGTCACTGAGCTGCTGCTGACGTCATTGCCGCTGCTGGCCAAGGGCGCGGTGCAGACACTGGCCATCTCGGCGCTGGGGATTGTCTTCGCAACGCTCGGTGGCGTGCTTTACGGCACGCTGGCGACGCTTGGCAACCGGTTGCTGAACATCGCCCTGCAGGTGTACCTGGAGTTGTTTCGCGCGATCCCGGTGCTGGTCTGGCTGTACCTGGTTTTTTTCGGTTTGCCGATCGTCTTTGCCCTGAGCATTCCCAGCTTCTGGTGCGCGGTGCTGGTGCTGGGCCTTTGGGGGGCCAGCGAAGTGGGCGAGGTGGTGCGTGGAGCACTGCAATCGTTGCCACGCGGGCAACGTGAGGCGGGGCTGTCGATTGGCCTGTCCGCCGGCCAGCTGTACGGCTACGTGTTATTGCCCCAGGCGCTCAAGCGCATGACGCCACCGACCATCAATGTCTACACGCGGATCATCAAGACCAGTTCGCTGGCGGTGCTGATCGGCGTGGTCGAAGTGATCAAGGCCGGCCAACAGATCATCGAGCGCACTTACGAGTCGCTGCTGATCTACGCCGTGCTGTTCCTGTTCTTCTTCATCGTCTGCTATCCGCTGTCCGCCGCCTCGCGCGTGCTGGAGCGCCGCTGGGCTCACTCATGACCGCATTGATCGAATTCCAGGGTTTCAACAAGTACTTCGGCGCACATCAGGTGCTGGATAACGTCGACCTCAAGGTCTGTACCGGCGAGGTGGTGGTGATCCTTGGCCCAAGTGGCTGCGGCAAGAGCACCTTGCTGCGTTGCCTCAATGGCCTGGAAGAGGCGCACAGCGGGCACCTGCGCCTGGCGGGCGAAGAGCTGCTAAGCGCCGATACCGACTGGCGCCGGGTGCGCCAGCGGGTGGGCATGGTGTTCCAGAGCTATCACCTGTTCGGCCATATGAGCGTGATGGACAACCTGCTGCTCGGCCCGCTCAAGGTGCAGAAGCGCGAACGGGCCGAAGCCCAGGCACAGGCCGAAGCGCTGCTGGCGCGGGTTGGCCTGCTGGACAAGCGCGACGCCTACCCGCGGCAGTTGTCCGGTGGCCAGCAGCAGCGCATCGCCATCGTCCGCTCGCTGTGCATGAACCCGCAGGTGATGCTGTTCGACGAGGTGACCGCAGCACTGGACCCGGAAATGGTCAAGGAGGTGCTGCAAGTGATCCAAGGCCTGGCCCGCGACGGCATGACCTTGCTCATCGTTACCCACGAAATGGCCTTCGCTCGCGCGGTGGCCGACCGTATCGTGTTCATGGAGGCCGGCAGGATCCTTGAACAGAGCGACCCCGAGAGCTTCTTCAGCCAACCGCGGACCGCACGCGCGCAGCAGTTCCTGGACAAATTCTCCTTTGTCGAAAGCCTGCCGAAGACAACACAAAAGGAACTGTCATGAAAACTGCCCCGCTTACCAAACTGCTGGCGCCCTTGTTCGGCGTGGCCCTGCTGGCCGGCTGCAACAAGGCCGAGGAGCCGCCCAAGCCAGCGGCTGCCTCGCCGGCCACCAGCTACCTGGAAACCATCAAGGCTCGCGACAAGCTCATCGTTGGCGTGTTCAGCGACAAGCCGCCGTTCGGTTTCGTCGACGCCAGCGGCCGTTATGTCGGCTTCGACACCGATATTGGTCGGCGCTTGGCCAAGGACCTGCTGGGCGACGAGAACAAGGTGGAGTTCGTCGCCGTCGAGCCGGCCAGCCGTATTCCGTTCCTGCAAAGCGACAAGGTCGACCTGATCCTCGCCAACATGACCGTGACCCCGGAGCGCAAGGAAGCGGTGGACTTCACCAACCCCAACTTGCGCGTGGCCGTGCAGGCCATCGTTGCCGACGGCAGCCCGGTGCAGGCGCTTGATGACCTTGCAGACAAGACCACCATTGTCACCACCGGTACCACGGCCGACATCTGGCTGACCAAGAACCACCCGGACTGGAAATTGCTCAAGTTCGAGAAGAACAGCGAGTCGTTGCAAGCGCTGGCCAATGGCCGTGGCGATGCCTATGCCCAGGACAACCTGATCCTGTTCAGCTGGGCCAAGCAGAACCCAGGGTACCGCGTGTTGCCGCAGTTGCTGGGAGAGGAAGCGCCGATCGCACCGGCCGTGAAGAAGGGCAATACCGAACTGCGTGACTGGGTGAATGCCGAGCTGGCCAAACTGGGGGAGGAGAAGTTTCTGCTGAAGCTATATGACCAGTATGTGCGCAAGGAACTGAGCGATGACACCAAACCGGAGAGCGTGATCGTCGAAGGCGGCAAGTGGCAGGGTTGACTGCGTAAATGGGGCCGCTGCGCGGCCCATCACGACACAAGCCGCTCCTACAGGTAGCGCAAAGCCCTGTAGGCGCGGCCTCGTGTCGCAAAAGGGCTGCAAAGCAGCCCCAGCAATCTCAAGCCTTGCCAGGTAGCCAGTTCAACAAGAACTCATTGACCACCTTGGGGTTCTCCAGACTGGAGATATGCCCCGCAAACGGAATCTGCGCGGCCAGGCAGCCAATGATCCGCGCCATTTCGTTGGACTCTTCAGGCGGCCGCGGAATGTCCTGATCACCACAGATCACGATGGCCCGCTCACCGGCAATCGCGCATAACTGCGGCAACAGATCCGGCCTGCCAAAAATTACTCGCCCCATCGGGTCCAGGCTTTGCCGAATGGTTTCGGCGGTGCTCGCCTTGAGGTCGGCGCGAAACTGGTCGCGCACCTCGGGCACCGTCTGCCCACCGGCATGGAAGAAGATCGGCACAATGATATCCAGTAGCGCATCGCTGAAGTAACCTGCAGCGCTTGCTGCGTCCAGCAGGGCGAAGTACTTCTGCCGGGTCGCTTCTGGCTCGGCGCCGAGGTAGGTGTCCATCAAAACCAGGCGGTCGACCCGCTCGGGGTGCTCGATGGCCAGTTGCGCACCCCACATGCCGCCGACCGACAGGCCGACCAAGTGGCACTGGCGGATGTCCAGCGCATCCAGCAGCGCCAGGTGCTGACGGGCCAGGGCGCTCATGTCGGTGGTGGTGGCTGGTGGGGCATCGGAGTCGCCATGGCCCCAGAGCTCAGGGACGATGACACGCCAGTGCTGTGACAGGGCAGCGATCTGTGGCTGCCACATGTCCGCCGACCACAGGTAGCTGTGACCGAGCAGTACCGGAAAGCCATGGCCCTGGTCGACGTAGCTCATGCGTGCGCCGTCGATTTCGATGAAGTGTTTTTGCATTGAAAGGGTCTCGGTTGAGGGCGTTGTTGAGTATTCGGAGTTGTGGGGCTGCACAGCAGCCATAGTGCTCATCCGCCAGGCACCAATCTCAAACTGCTCTGCGCCGGAATCACTCCCATCTGTGCGCGCTGGTACTCACCTTCGACATACCCCTCGGCCTGATCCGAAAAATGCTGGTCGAACGGCACGCCACTCTGCCCGACCGGGTTGCTGGTCAGTGCCTGCCCGGCATCGGCAAAGTCGATCAGGCGCCGGGTTGATGGCCCATAGGTCACCGGCCATGGCGCCGGGCCGATCTTCGCCGAAAGATTGTTCGGCACTTCATGGGTACCGGGCGCGGCGAATGGCCCAACGTTGAACAACAGGTTCAGCGGCTTCTTAACCCCAAGTGGGTGGTTGTGGGTCAAGGTATGGGCCTTGCCCCACTGCCAGCTGGCTGGGTCGCTGCCGATGGTGTCGCGCAGGTGTTTCAGGCTTTTCTGCCAAGCTGTGCGCACGACGGCGGTACGGTCGGTACGCTGGTTGCCACCGCGGGTATTCCACCAGGGCGAATCGGCATCCGCTGCCAGGCGTGGCAGGGCGGCGTCGATGGCGCGGGTGCTGATCAGTATCGGGAACCAGGTATCGCCCAACTCGTCATGCAGGGCCGCGAACGCCAGCTCGTAGAGGAACTGGTTGAACAACGTGGCGCTGGTGGAATCCAGTGGAGAGTCGCCGCGCCAGGCAGCCAGCTGTTCGACCAACTCCTTTTCCTCGTCACCTTGGGCGATCTGGCGCAAGGTCGCCAGCAGGGGCGCCAAGGTACGCGGGCCGTAATCGCTGGCCGTATCGAGCTGCAGCGCCTGGCTGTTATGCGTGTCCCATTTCACCTCCGGGTTGGCCAGCTGGCGATCAAGCTGGCGGCCGCGGTCGGCGAGGTTGTAGTAGCCGGGTATCGGCACGACGGCCGGTGGCTGGTAGTTGGCCGAGACGATATAGCCGCTGGCCGGGTTCTCCTGCTGCGGGTTGACGCTGAAGGGGTAGAAACCGGGTTTGTCGGCCTGGCGGCTGGCGCCGTCGAGGATGAACGCCGGGTTTACCCCGTCGGGGCGAATCGGCAGTTTCGCCGCGGCCCACCAGCCAATATCGCCACGGGCGTTGGCCCAGACGAAATTCAGCCCCGGCGCCTGCACCTTGGCAGTGGCTTCGCGCATCTTGCCCAGGGTGTCGGCGCGGTTGAGTTGATAGAACCCTTCGAGGATCGGGTTCTCGGTTTCGAGGAACGCCCACCACATGGCAATCGGCCGTGGCCCGGCTGTGGTGCCGAGAACTTCGTTGACGATTGGCCCGTGGGTTGAGCGGCGCAGGGTGATGGTGACCGGTTGCTCGCCTTTGACCGCAATCTGCTGCTCGGTTTTTTCCAGCGTCTGCCACTTACCGTCGATCATCACCTGGTCGGCGTTGGCAGGGTTGGTCTGTTCTGCGATCAGGTCGACGTCATCGTTCTGGAACATGGTCAGGCTCCAGCCGAAATCACGGTTGTGCCCCAGCATCGCGAACGGGTTCAGCGCCTGGAAGTAGCCATACAGGTTGAAGCCGGGTGCTGACAGCTCGGCCTCGTACCAGACGGCAGGTACGGCAAAACTGATGTGCGGGTCACCGGCCAGCAAGGGTTTGCCGCTGCGGGTGCGGCTGCCGGAAACGGCCCAGGCATTGCTGCCCTCGAACTGCGGGATGCCGGCGTCGATCAGGGCTTCGTGGCTGGCACGGGCCACGGTTTCGAGGCTTTGCCAGTCGGCAGCGGCCAGCGGCGTGCCGAGGGCACCCTGCGGTTGCCAGCCGAGGTCGAAGATGTTCAGGTATTGCGGGCCAAGCTGGTCGCGGATGTAGGTCAGCGCAGGTTCGGTGCGAAAGGCCGCAGCGAAACTGTAAGCCAGGTAGCCAGCGATGCTCAGGGTATCTTCGGCAGTGAACGGCCGTGGCGTGATGCCGATCAGGTCGAACTCCATCGGTTTGGGGTGGCTGGCCTGCCAGGCGTTGACGCCCTCAAGGTAGGCCTGCAAGGCTTGCCAGGCGGGCGATTGGTGGTCCTGGCGCTGGGCCATCAACGCGGCTTGTTCACGGATGCGCAGGCTGCGGAACAGGGTATCGGTGGGCAGCAGCTTTTCGCCCAGTATTTCGGCCAGTTCGCCACGGGCCAGGCGGCGCATGATCTCCATCTGGAACAACCGGTCCTGGGCATGCACGTAGCCCAGGGCACGGTACAGGTCCGCTTCGTTCTGGGCTTGCAGGTGGGGCACGCCACGGGCGTCGTAGCGCACGCTGACCGGCGCCTGCAGCCCGGCAATGGCCACCTCGCCCTCGCGCTGTGGCAGCTTGCCGTGCACATACCAGTAACTGGCGCCAGCGGCCACGGCAACAACGGCCACGGCCAACAGGGTCAGGCTGCGCTTCATCGGGACTCCTTGTGCATTCGAGCGGAAACTGTGGTCCGATCATCGACGGATTCGCGAACAGAGCATAGCCCCCTGAAAGGAGTTTCCATGTCCCACAGCGAAAAACAGAAAATGCTGGCCGGTCAGCTCTATCACGCCAGCTGCCCCGAGCTGCAGGCCGAACAGATCGCCAGCAAGCACTGGATGCACCGTTACAACAACAGCGTCGAGTTGCTCAACGAAGCGCGCAACGGCCTGCTGGCCGAGCACTTCGGCCATGTCGGCGAGGGCGCGGTGATTCGCCCGCCGTTCTATTGTGACTACGGCTACAACATCAGCATCGGGCGCAACACGTTCATGAACTTCAACTGCGTGATCCTCGATGTAGTGCCGGTGCGCATCGGCGATGACTGCCAGATCGGCCCCAACGTGCAGATCTACGCGGCTGACCATCCGCTTGACCCCGAGGTCCGCCGCAGTGGGCTGGAAAGCGGGCGCCCGGTGACCATCGGCAACAATGTGTGGATCGGCGGTGCGGCGATCGTCCTGCCCGGGGTGACCATTGGTGACAACGCCATCGTGGGTGCCGGCAGTGTGGTGACCCGTGATGTGCCAGCAGGGGCGACCGTCGTGGGTAACCCGGCGCGGGTGCGTCAGCCGGACCAGGGGCAGTAGCAGCCCACGGCCAGCGTATTCGAGGCGGTGACCTTGCGCCCGGCCAACAGTGCTGTGAGGATCGGCTCGATGAAGCTGTTGCTGGCATTGCACACCGCGCCTTCGCTGTAGGGGCCGAAGTAGGCAAGGTTGCCCTGGCGGTCCCAGATGGCCACGGCAGGGGAGGCGGGCAGGTGTTCGCTGCCGGGCAGGTTGGCGATGGTTTGCAGGCTGGCGAGGTTGGCGGGCAACTGGCCGTGGCTGCCGGGCTTTTGCACAACGTGGAACGACACACCCTGGTCGGCGAACTGGGCAATCAGGTCGCCAAGGTGCTGCTGGTTGCCGACGTTGCACGGGCAGGCCGGGTCCCAGAAATGCACTACGCGGATCGGCCCGGGGCCGGCGAGCTCGGCAGGCAGGCGCAGCTGGCTGCCGTCGAACAGCGTGGTCTGGTTGTCGAACGGGCGCAGGTAGCGGGACTGGAAGGTGGCGTAGGCCTGCCAGAGCACGGCGACGCCAATTACCAAGGCGATTGCGATGCACATCTGTTTGATGAATCGAGTTTTCATGAGTTTTTCGCGGTCCCTTGTAGGAGCGGCCTTGTGTCGCGAAAGGTCCGCACGGCGGACCCGGCAATATCGATGTGTTGATGAAATCCTGGGGGCGCTTCGCACCCCTTTCGCGACACAAGGCCGCTCCTACAGGCGGTCGGTGGTGTTGATCGGTGGCGAGCAAGCTTGCCACGACGCCAGCCAGAGCTGAATATCGCAGATCAATACTCGCTCCGCCGTGGATGTACCTGATGCCTGCTGCCTTTCACCCCGATACCTTGCGTGCCAGCCTTGCGCCGTTGGCCAAGCGTCAGCCGTTGTCCAAGCAGGCGCAGGACTATCAGCGCTTCTATGGCTTGAACCTGCCGGCGCAGAGCTGGCTGGGTGGTTTCCAGGTGGCGGGCTTCGAGCTGGTCGGGCAAGTCTGGCTGCCCGAAAAGCCGGTAGCGACGCTGTTCCTGCTGCACGGCTATTACGACCACATGGGCCTCTATCGGCACGTGATCGAATGGGCGCTGAAGCTCGGCCATGCGGTAATCAGCTGCGACCTGCCAGGCCACGGCCTGTCCAGTGGCGAGCGCGCCAGCATCAGTGATTTCGCGGTGTACCAGCAGGTGCTGGACGCCTTGTTCGAACAGGCGCGAGGCCTTGAATTACCCCACCCTTGGCATCTTTGCGGGCAGAGTACCGGCGGCGCCATTGCCGTGGATCACCTGCTGCACCAGGGCGAGCGCAGCCCGATCAATGGCGAGGTTATCTTGCTGGCGCCGCTGGTAAGGCCACGCTCCTGGCACTGGTCGAAGTTCAGTTATCGGGTCTTGCGCCACTTCGTCAATGGCATCGAGCGGCGTTTCAGCGAGAACACCAACGACCCGACGTTCCTGCCTTTCCTCGAAGCCGACCCGCTGCAACCGCGGCGGCTGCCCACGGCCTGGGTCGGCGCCTTGATCGCCTGGGTCAAGCGTATCGAGGCGGCGCCGCATTGTGCGCGGCGGCCGCTGATCGTGCAGGGGGAGGCAGATGGTACGGTGGATTGGCCGTATAACCTTGAAGTGCTCAAGGCCAAGTTCAGCGAGCCGCAGATCCTGATGTTGCCTGAAGCCCGCCATCACCTGGCCAACGAGCGGCCGGACATTCGCCGGCGCTATTTCGATTTCATCAAGCAGCGCCTGGGCTGATCACTTGAGGTCGGCGCTGTTCTGGCCCACCGCCAGCCCGGCACGCACGGCGGCCACGGCGGCCTGGTAGTAGGCCTTGCCGTCTGGCGACTCGGCGAAGGTGGCGAACGCTTCCAGTTCGTCATCGGACAGATCGCGGTACACATACAACAAGGTGTTGTTCAGGTCTTCGCCGATCTGCCCCATCAGCCGCTGGCGCTGACCGTCGAGAAGGCCCTGGGCCTGGCTGGCGCCGAACAGGCCGGGGATCATCGAACTCAGGCTGTCGGCAGCCACCCCGGCAATCGCCAGGCTGACTTCGGCACCGGCTTCGCGGGCTGGCAGTGCTTGGGCCAGGTGGCCGATAACCAGCATGCGGTTGTCGCTGGCCTGGATCTTCGGCAGCCCCTTGGCATTCTTGGCCAACTGGTCCTTGCGCGTGGCCAGCAGCTCGGCGGCGACGATCTTGCGCCCCAGCGGCGACTGGAAGAAGGCCAGTGCCGGCGCCGGGTTGGGCAGCGTGCTGCGCAGTTTGGCCAAGGCACGGTTGTCCATTGCCTGGGCCTGGAAGCGCTGGTTGCTGTTGTTGACCAGCGCCTGATAAACCGCAGGCGGCAGGCTGTTGCGGTAGCGCTGCTGGGCGGCGCTCACGGCATCGGAAAAATGGGCGCGCTGGTCGGGCCAGCCGGCGGCCTTGTACAGTTGATCGAGGCTGTCTGCCCAGACAGGCAAGGTGCAGATCATCAGCAGAAGCAGGGAAAACAGACGGCGCATTCAGGACTCCTGTCGGCAGGTGGCTATTGTCCTTGGCCTTGCGCCATTTTGTCGAGCAATCCGAACGCTTCTCAGCCAAGTGGCGCTGTGCGCCGTCAGGGTGAATGGATATGATGCGCGCCATGCACATCTCCCCTGAAAACCCGATGTTTGCGGCCGTCGTCGACGATCTGGCCACCCATGGCTGGTCGCAGCAGGCGCTCTTTTTGCCTGCCGACCTGGTGCGCGCGCTGGCGGCCGAGTGCCGGCGGCGTGATGCCGAAGGCGAACTCAACCCGGCGGGGGTTGGGCGTGGTGATGCCCAGGAGGTGCGCGAGAGCATTCGCGGCGACCAGATCCAGTGGATCGACCCCGGCCAGGCCGAAGCCTGCGACCAGTACCTGGCGGCCATGGACCAGTTGCGTCAGGCCATTAACCAGGGCCTGTTTCTGGGCCTGGAGGACTTCGAATGCCATTTCGCCCTGTACCCACCGGGGGCGTTCTATCGCCGACACCTGGACCGCTTCCGCGACGATGACCGACGCATGATTTCGGCGGTGCTTTATCTCAACGAAGACTGGCAGCCGGAGGACGGTGGGCAACTGCGCATGTTCCTGGCGGATGATGTCGAGCACGATGTGCAGCCTATTGCGGGTTGCCTGGCGATATTCCTTTCCGGTGAGGTGCCGCATGAGGTGCTGCCGGCCAGGCGCGAGCGCCTTTCATTGACCGGTTGGTTCCGGCGCCGTGGCAATGACCTGTTCTGATCTGCCCAAGGTATTGGTGAGCGCCTGCTTGCTGGGGCAGCCGGTGCGCTATGACGGCCGGGCCAGCGGGCATCCCGATCTGTTGCAGCAGTGGCAGGCCGAAGGCCGTGTAGTGGCCTTGTGCCCCGAGGTGGCTGGCGGCTTGCCAACGCCGCGCCCGCCGGCGGAGATCCCCGGTGGGCAGGGCGCGCTGGTGCTCGATGGCGGGGTGCAGGTGCTGACGGTGACCGGTGAGGATGTCAGTGCCAAGTTTCTGGCTGGGGCGCAGCAGGCGCTGGCGCTGGTGCGCCAGCATGGCATTCGGGTGGCGGTGCTGAAGGCGGGCAGCCCTTCGTGTGGCAACCGGTTGACCTACGATGGCACCTTCAGTGGGGTGAAGGTGCCGGGCGAAGGCGTGACCGCAGCCTTGCTACGGCGCGAGGGCGTGCAGGTCTTCAGTGAGCTGGAGCTGGAGCAAGCGCGGCAGGCGTTGGCTCACCTGCCTGCATTGCCTTGAACCATTTCTGTTCAAGTTCCGCGGTGCGGCCGCTGTCCTTGAGACGCTGAAGCGCATTGTTCACCGCGCTTTCGAACGCCGGGTTGTCTTTCTGGAACGGAATCACCAGTTTCTTTTCACCAAATGCCTGGCTTACATCGAATGGGCCGTCCGCCTTGGGCGACTCGCTCGACGGCGTCAGGGCAATGTCGTACTTGCCACTTTCAACGCCTGGCAGAACTTCTGCCGCAGTCGTTTCGACGAACTCGGCACGTAGGTCGAGTTCGCGGGCCAGGTCCTGGCCAAATTCGATTTCAAAGCCGGTAAGGCGCTCGTCCTTCTTGAACGAATACGGCGCGTTATCAGGTTGTACGGCAATGCGCAATTCGCCCCGGTCGGCGATTTCGTCTATCAGCTCGGCCTGAGCCAACGGAGTGATCAGTACTGCCAGCAGTACGCCTATGGTCGAACGCATGGAGTGCCCCTTTTTTCTTCAGCAGATGAATAACTTTCGCCGCGGCTTTCTTCCTCGTCGCGGTCGAGCGCAGCCTATGACCTTGAAGCCTTGGCGAGGTTTAACCCTAACTGAAATATTGACGTCTGGGGGCCACAATTACCCCGGATGCATATTTCAACTATGGTGAATCATCGTCGCCATTCGTTTTATGGCTGCGTTTTCAAGTGAATCACAGGAGAAGTGAATGAACAGCCTATTTTCGCGTGCTGCCGTTGCCGGTCTGCTGATGGGGGCCTCGGTTTTTGCCGGCGCCGCGGATGCCCTGAAGAGCCAGGAGCCGCCCAAGGATGCCAAGGTCGTCATCGTTTCCCCGGCCGACGGCGCCACGGTGGACCAGACCTTCACCGTCAAGTTCGGCATCGAGGGCATGGAGCTCAAGCCTGCGGGTGACCAGACACCGCATACCGGCCATCACCACTTGCTGGTAGATGTGGATAAAGAGCCAGTGGCCGACATGCCACTGCCGACCAGCCTGATGCCGGCAGCCGGTACGGCGTTGCCAGCCGGGCCGCAGGTGCTGCACTTCGGCAAGGCGCAGACCGAAACCAGCATCACCCTGACCCCAGGCAAGCACACCCTGCAACTGGTGCTGGGTGACCAGTATCACGTGCCGTTCAAGCCGAGCGTCGAATCGAAGAAGATTACGGTCACTGTGAAATAGGCGCAGGGCCCTTCACGGGCAAGCGCTGCCAGAGACAAAAAAGGGAGGCCACCAGGGCCTCCCTTTTCATGCCGTCAGCGAACTTAGAACAGGACGCGCGAACGGATGGTGCCTTTGACCTGTTGCAACTTTTCTTGCGCCAGGTCGGAGTATTCGGCGTCGACGTCGATTACCACGTAACCCACTTTCTCGTTGGTCTGCAGGAACTGACCGGAGATGTTGATGCCGTTCTCGGCGAAGACCTTGTTGATCTCGCTGAGCACGCCTGGGATGTTTTCGTGGATGTGCAGCAGACGGTGTTTGCCTGGGTGCGCCGGCAGGGCAACTTCCGGGAAGTTGACCGACGAAACGGAAGTACCGTTGTCGCTGTACTTGACCAGCTTCTCGGCCACTTCCAGGCCGATGTTGGCCTGGGCTTCTGCAGTGGAACCACCGATGTGCGGGGTCAGGATCACGTTGTCCAGGCCACGCAGCGGGCTTTCGAACTCTTCGTCGTTGGAGCGTGGCTCGACCGGGAACACGTCGATGGCGGCGCCGATCAGGTGCTTGTCCTTGATCGCGGCAGCCAGGTGGTCCAGCTCGACCACGGTGCCACGGGCGGCGTTGATCAGGATCGAGCCCTTCTTCATCGCGCGGATTTCCTTCTCGCCGATCATCCACTGGGTGGACGGCAGCTCAGGCACGTGCAGCGAAACGATATCGGCCAGGCCCAGTAGCTCGGTGAGGCTGGTGACCTGCACGGCGTTGCCCAGTGGCAGCTTGGTCAGCGGGTCGTAGAAGTACACCTGCATGCCCAGGTTTTCCGCCAGGACCGACAGTTGGGTACCGATCGAGCCGTAGCCGACGATGCCCAGCTTCTTGCCGCGGATCTCGAACGAGTTGGCCGCGCTCTTGATCCAGCCGCCACGGTGGCAGGAAGCGTTCTTCTCAGGGATGCCGCGCAGCAGCAGGATGGCTTCGGCCAGCACCAACTCGGCCACTGAACGGGTGTTGGAGTAAGGGGCGTTGAAGACGGCGATACCACGCTCGCGGGCCGCAGCCAGGTCGACCTGGTTGGTGCCAATGCAGAAGCAGCCGACGGCGACCAGTTTCTTGGCGCAGTCGAAGATTTCTTCGGTCAGTTGGGTGCGCGAGCGGATGCCGATGAAGTGGGCATCGGCGATCTTTTCCTTCAGCTCGGCATCCGGCAATGAACCGGTGAGGTATTCGATGTTGGTGTAGCCGGCAGCCTTGAGGGTATCGACTGCGTTCTGGTGCACACCTTCAAGAAGAAGGAACCGGATCTTGCTCTTGTCGAGAGAAGTCTTGCTCATCTGCGTAAACCTGTATCCCGGAGAAAAAATGGCGAGGACTGATGCCAGGCGCGAGGGCAGCCTTAGCATGAACAGCGGGAGGGCTATGCTAGCATACGCGACACAATCTGAGCTTATCCCGACAGGTGAAGAGTGCTCAGGGTGACTATGAATAAGTCGAGAGTTCCAGCGATGACCCACCCCGCTGTAATTGATGAACTGATGACCCTTGTCGACCCTGGCAAGGTCCTGACCGACCCCGCTTCCCTGGAAGCCTACGGCAAGGACTGGACCAAGCATTACCCGCCTGCGCCCACGGCCATCGTGTTCCCCAAGTCGGTTCAGCAGGTGCAGGCCATCGTCCGCTGGGCCAACCAGCATCAGGTTGCGCTGGTGCCGTCCGGCGGGCGTACCGGGCTTTCCGCCGGGGCCGTGGCGGCCAATGGGGAAGTCGTCGTCGCCTTCGACAACATGAACCAGATTCTTGATTTCAATGCGTTCGACCGCACTGTGGTGTGCCAGCCGGGCGTGATCACTCGTCAGTTGCAGGCCTTTGCCGAAGAGCAGGGCCTTTATTACCCAGTGGACTTCGCCTCCAGCGGCTCCAGCCAGATTGGCGGCAATATCGGCACCAATGCCGGCGGTATCAAGGTCATCCGATACGGCATGACCCGCAACTGGGTGGCCGGCCTGAAAGTGGTCACCGGCAAGGGCGAACTGCTGGAGCTGAACAAGGGCCTGATGAAGAACGCCACCGGCTACGACCTGCGGCAGCTGTTCATTGGTGGCGAAGGCACCTTGGGCTTCGTGGTCGAAGCGACCATGCGCCTGGACCGCGCCCCGCGCAACCTCACGGCCATGGTGCTGGGCACGCCGGATTTCGACTCGATCATGCCGGTACTGCATGCCTTCCAGGGCAAGCTCGACCTGACTGCCTTCGAGTTCTTCTCCGACAAGGGCCTGGCCAAGATCATGGCCCGAGGTGATGTGCCGGCCCCGTTCGCCACTGACTGCCCGTTCTATGCCTTGCTGGAGTTCGAAGCCAGCACCGAGGATGTGGCCAACGACGCGCTGGCTACCTTCGAGCATTGCGTCGAGCAGGGCTGGGTGCTGGATGGGGTGATGAGCCAGAGCGAAACCCAGCTGAAGAACCTGTGGAAGCTGCGCGAGTACTTGTCCGAGACCATCTCGCACTGGACACCCTACAAGAACGACATTTCCGTCACTGTTTCCAAGGTGCCAGCGTTTTTGCGCGATATCGATGCCATCGTCAGCGAGCATTACCCGGACTATGAAGTGGTCTGGTACGGCCACATCGGCGACGGCAACCTGCACCTGAATATCCTCAAGCCCGAGCACATGGGCAAGGATGACTTCTTTGCCTCATGCACCAAGGTCAACAAGTGGGTATTCGAGATCGTCGAACGCTACAACGGCTCGATCTCGGCCGAGCACGGCGTGGGCATGACCAAACGCGACTACCTGGGCTACAGTCGCTCACCGGAAGAAATCGCCTGCATGAAGGCAATAAAGGCCGTCTTCGACCCTAACGGCATCATGAATCCGGGTAAGATCTTCGCTCCTGAACAAAAGCAGTAATCAAAGGAGTCGGCCATGAGTTACCAGCACCAGTACGTAGACGGCACGCGCATTCATTTCCCGCTGGGCAAGGTGGTGTGCATCGGCCGCAACTACGCCGAACATGCAAAGGAACTGGACAACCCCATTCCTTCCGAGCCGCTGCTGTTCATCAAGCCGGGCAGTTGCGTGGTGCCGCTGGAAGGCGGGTTCAAGATCCCGACCGACCGTGGCTCGGTACACTACGAGGCCGAAATTGCCGTGTTGCTGGGCAAGCCGCTGTCGTCCAGCGCTTGCGAGGAAGAAGTGCTGGACGCCATCTCCGGCTATGCCCCGGCGCTGGACCTGACGCTGCGCGATGTGCAGGCCAAGCTCAAGGAAAAGGGCCTGCCGTGGGAGCTGTGCAAGAGCTTTGACGGCGCTTGCGTGCTGCCACCGTTCGTTTCCGCTGCGTCCTTCGAAGATGTGACCGATATTCCGGTGCGCCTGACCATCAATGGTGAAGTGCGTCAGGATGGCAACAGCGCGATGATGCTCAACCCGATCGTGCCGATCATCCAGTACATGGCGGCGCATTTCTCGTTGCAGGCGGGTGACGTGATCCTGACCGGCACGCCGGCCGGTGTCGGGCCGTTCAATGTCGGTGACGAGCTGGTGTTGGAACTGCCGGGCGTCTGCCGCTTCGAGAGCCGGGTGCTCTGATTACAAAGTCTGTCGCGGCCAATGTAGGGGCGGCCTTGCGTCGCGAAAGGGTCGCGAAGCGGCCCCAGCAATACTGGCTATAACGCTGACACCTTGGGGCTGCTTTGCAGCCCTTTCGCGACGCAAGGCCGCTCCTACACAACCGCGCTGGTGCGATTTACCGATTTTTCACACGCCATCCGGATAATGCGCGGATCTTCGCCCATCTCCCCAGGACTCTTGCATGCCAGCATCCACCAGCGCCCCCGCATCCCCCAAGCGCCGCTTCTACCTGCGCTGGCCCTTCGGCCTGGCCGTTGCGGCGGTGATCGGTTATGGCGTGGCTGTGGCCATGCACTGGGATGACCGCGGCATGCTGTGGGTCAAGGAAGGCTTTGAAACCAGCGCCGAGCGCAGCGAAAGCGTGTGGCTGCCGGACTATCAGGTCGACATCGACGCCAAGGTGTTGCCGGGCATGGAAGAAGACGAAGCCTCCGACGTCGCCTTCAACCCGCGTACTCGCACGCTGTTCGCGGTGATGGGCAAGAACCCGTTTCTGGTCGAGCTCAACCTCGACGGCGACGTGCTGCGCAAGATTCCGCTGGTAGGCTGGAGCAACCCGGAGGGTGTCGCGGTGATGGAAGATGGCAACGTGGCGATCACCGATGAACGCCTGCATGACCTGACCGTGGTCAACGTGGACGCACAAACCACCTCGCTGAACCACGCCGATTTCCAGAGCCACGACCTTGGCGAGTCGGTGAAGCGCAACAAGGGCTTCGAAGGCGTGGCCTGGGACCCGATGCGCCAGCGTCTGGTGATCGGCGAGGAGCGGCCGCCGAAGCTTTACACCTTGAGCAGCGACGGGCGCAGCCCGCTGAAGGGTGAAAAGCAGGCGCTGGCCAGCGATGAGCTCGACCTGCGCAACCTGTCAGCCCTCGGTGTCGACCCGCGTACGGGCCACCTGCTGGTGTTGTCGGCCGACTCCAACATGCTCCTGGAACTGGATGAGCAAGGTCAGCAGGTCAGTTTCATGACTCTGCTGGGCGGTTTCAACGGCCTGGAAAACACCATTCCGCGTGCCGAAGGCGTGGCCATGGACGATCAGGGCAACCTGTACATGGTCAGCGAGCCGAACCTGTTCTATCGCTTCAAGAAAAGTCAGTAGCGGTGCTGGAAATTTCCTACATTAAGCTTTGCTTCAGTCGGCCATGGTTTGATTCGCCACCCTCACGTCGAGTCTCCTGTCATGCGTCGCTTGTTTCAGCTTTTATTGATCCTTCTGCTCGCCGGGCTGCTGCTCCTGGGCCTGGCCGCCCAGGAATTTCGCCTGTTCGAGCGTGGCTGGTTCAACCTCAAGACCTGGTGGCAGCCGGCTGAGCAAGGCATGGCCCTCGATCGCTACCAAGTAGTGGTGGAGGCACTGCCGGTTGAAGGGCTGGACGACGACCTTTCGGCACTGACCTACGACCCCGACCGCAAAACCCTGTTCACAGTTACCAATGCCCGCTCGGAACTGATCGAGCTTTCGCTGGACGGGCGCATTCTGCGCCGGGTGCCACTGACCGGCTTCGGCGACCCGGAGGCCGTGGAATATGTCGGGCCCAACAGCTATGTGATTAGCGACGAGCGGCAGCAGCGCCTGATCCGAGTGCGCCTGGACGATGACACGCTGTTTCTCGACGCCGCAGACGCCGAGCAGATGAGCCTTGGCATCGGCCTCAATGGCAACAAAGGGTTTGAGGGCCTGGCCTACGATTCGGCGGGCCAGCGACTGTTCGTGGCCAAGGAGCGCGACCCGATGTTGATCTATGAAGTGCATGGGTTCCCGCATCAAAACCCGGAGCGGCCTTACGCGGTGCACGTGGTGCAGGACCGCAAGCGCGATGCGCGCTTGTTCGTGCGAGACCTGTCGAGCTTGCAGTTCGATGAGCGCAGCGGGCACCTGCTGGCGCTCTCGGATGAGTCGCGGCTGGTGCTGGAGCTGGATGTGCAGGGGCAGCCACTGAGCACCCTGTCGTTGCACAAGGGGTTTCAGGGCTTGAGGGCGACAGTGCCGCAGGCCGAAGGGATTGCGATGGACGAGGCGGGGACCCTGTACCTGGTCAGCGAGCCCAACCTTTTCTACGTGTTCAAGCCCGCTCCTGCAAAGTTGTAGGAGCGGGTTCGGCCGTTGTTACTCGGCCTTGAGGGTCTTGACGCCCTCAGCGGTACCCAGCAGCAGCAGGTCTGCCGGGCGTGCGGCGAACAGGCCGTTGGTCACCACGCCAACGATGGCGTTGATCTGTGCTTCCAGCTCCACCGGGTTGGTGATCTGCAGGTTGTGCACATCGAGGATCACGTTACCGTTGTCGGTCACCACGCCTTCACGGTACACCGGGTCGCCGCCCAGCTTGACCAGCTGACGCGCCACGTGGCTGCGGGCCATCGGAATCACCTCGACCGGCAGCGGGAAGGCACCCAGTACGGGCACCAGCTTGCTGCCGTCGGCGATGCAGATGAAAGTCTTGGCCACGGCCGCGACGATTTTCTCGCGTGTCAGGGCCGCGCCACCACCTTTGATCAGGTTCAGGTGCGCGTCGCTTTCGTCGGCGCCGTCGACGTAGAACTCCAGCTCGCTGACGCTGTTCAGCTCGTAGACCGGGATGCCATGGCCCTTCAGACGCTGGGCAGTAGCCTCGGAGCTGGCGACCGCGCCATCGAAGGCGGTCTTGTGCTGGGCCAGGGCGTCAATGAAGAAGTTGGCTGTCGAACCGGTGCCGACGCCGACGACGCTCTTTTCATCCAGCTTGGGCAGAATGAAGTCGACAGCGGCCTGGGCGACGGCCTGTTTGAGTTGGTCCTGGGTCATGCGGGCTCCGGAATGGGGCAGGGCGGTAATGAAAGGAGCCTAGTATAACGGCTCGGGCGGCTTTGCTGTGGTCGCCCGACGTAGCGCTGGGGTAGACTCGCAGCCCTTGTCCCGCGGCCAGTGATGCTTTCCGATGCTCGAACAGTACGTCAAGAAGATCCTCACCTCGCGCGTCTACGACGTCGCTGTCGAAACCCCGTTGCACAGCGCCGGGCAGCTGAGCAAGCGCCTGGGCAACCAGATCCTGCTCAAGCGCGAAGACCTGCAGCCGGTGTTCTCGTTCAAGATCCGTGGGGCGTACAACAAGCTGGCGCAACTGACCCAGGAAGAGCTGGCCCGCGGCGTGGTCACCGCCTCGGCCGGCAACCACGCCCAGGGCGTCGCCCTGGCGGCCCGAGAGCTGGGCATCAAGGCCACCATCGTGATGCCCAAGACCACCCCGGAGATCAAGGTCGAAGGCGTGCGCTCGCGCGGCGGCAAGGTAGTGCTGCATGGCGACTCGTTCCCCGAAGCCCTGGCCTACTCGCTGAAACTGGTCGAGGAAAAAGGCTTCGTCTACATCCACCCGTATGACGACCCGCACACCATTGCTGGCCAAGGCACCGTAGCGATGGAAATCCTCCGTCAGCACCCGGGGCAGCTGGACGCGATATTCGTCCCGGTGGGCGGCGGTGGCCTGATTGCGGGTATTGCGGCCTATGTGAAATACCTGCGCCCGGAAATCAAGGTGATCGGCGTCGAGCCGGACGACTCCAACTGCCTGCAGGCCGCGATGGCGGCTGGCGAGCGCGTGGTGCTGCCGCAGGTCGGGCTGTTCGCCGATGGTGTGGCAGTGGCACAGATCGGCCAGCACACCTTCGACATCTGCCGCCTCCATGTGGATGAGGTAGTGACTGTCAGTACCGACGAAATCTGTGCGGCAATCAAGGATATCTACGACGATACCCGCTCGATCACCGAACCTGCTGGCGCGCTGGGAGTTGCAGGCATCAAGAAGTATGTCGAACTCAAGGGCGTGACCGGGCAGACCTTGGTCGCCATCGATTCGGGGGCCAACGTCAACTTCGACCGACTGCGCCATGTGGCCGAGCGCGCTGAGCTGGGCGAGAAGCGCGAAGCCATCATTGCCGTGACCATCCCCGAGCGCCCGGGCAGCTTCAAGGCCTTTTGCGAGGCCATCGGCAAGCGCCAGATCACCGAATTCAACTACCGCAAGCACACCTCCGACGAGGCGCATATTTTCGTCGGCGTGCAAACCCACCCGGAAAACGACCCACGGGCGGCGCTGGTGCAGAACCTGATCGATCAGGGCTTCCCGGTAACCGACCTGACCGACAACGAACTGGCCAAGCTGCACATCCGCCACATGGTCGGTGGCCACTCGGCAGGTGCCAGCGACGAGATCGTGCTGCGCTTCGAGTTCCCCGAGCGGCCAGGGGCGTTGTTCAACTTTCTCACCAAGCTGGGCGGGCGCTGGAACATCTCGATGTTTCACTACCGTAACCACGGCGCGGCTGACGGGCGCGTGGTCGCCGGCCTGCAGGTGCCGGAGGACGAGCGTCACCTGGTGCCGGCGGCGCTGGCCAAGATCGGTTACCCGTACTGGGACGAGACCGATAACCCCGCGTACAAGCTGTTCCTGGGTTGAGCGGCTAAGCTAGGGCTGATGGCCTTTTCGCGGGCTTGCCCGCGAAGAGGCTAACGGAAAAATGGCCTGCGCAAGGACAATTGGGAAATGGAACACCTGACCACCCTCAAGACCCTTCACATCATCGCCACCGCGCTGTTGCTGCTGGGCGCCCTGGGCCTGGCGATCTGGACCGTGCGCGCCCGTCGCCAGGGCGATGCCGAGGCCTATGCCAAGTTGCTGCGTCGGCCGTTGGTGTTCGTCTGGCTGGTGATGGGGGTGTGCCTGGTGAGCATGCCGTTCACCGGCTGGTGGCTGGTGCACCTTGTGGGATGGCCGCTGGGGCAGACCTGGGTGCTGGCGTCCAGCGTCATCTATACGCTGGGTGCGTTTGCCGGCTGGTGGTTGCTGGTGCGGCTGAACCGGCTGCGCAAGGCTGAAGTGGTGGGGCTGCGGTTTACCTTGGCGCTGGCAGTGTTCAGCGGGGTGTGCTTCCTGTCCATTGCCGGGCTCATGGGTGCCAAGCCAGTCTGACAGCCCTGCTTTGCCAATGCCGGCCTCTTCGCGGGTGAAACCGCTCCCACAGGTACTGCGGTGCTCTGAAGGGCAGTGATGTTCCTGTGGGAGCGGGTTTACCCGCGAAGAGGCCGGAACAGGAATGCTCAATCCCTAAGAGAAATCACCGGCCAGCCACGCTTCTCGGCCTCGGCCCGCAAGTTCGGGTCCGGGTCCACTGCCACCGCATGCGTCACGCGCTCCAGCAACGGCAGGTCATTCATCGAGTCGCTGTAGAAGTAGCTGTCCTCCAGGTCGAACCCGTTCTCCAGCATCCAGCGCTCCAGCCGCGTCACCTTGCCTTCACGGAAACACGCTATATCGGTACTACGCCCGGTATAGCGGCCGTCGTACGTCTCGCATTCGGTTGCCAGCAGCACGCGCACACCCAGGCGCCGTGCGATGGGCGCGGTGACGAAGCGGTTGGTGGCCGTGATGATCACCAACTGGTCGCCGGCCTCGCGATGCTGCTGCAGCAATGCCAGGGCCTTGGGCAGGATGATCGGCTCGATGCAGTCGCGCATGAAGTCGCGGTGCCATTCGTCGAGCTGGGCCGGTTCGGTGGCGGCCAGGATTTCCATGGAAAAGGCCAGGTAGGCCTGCAGGTCCAGGGTGCCGTTCAGGTAGTCCTGGTAGAAGTCGTCGTTGCGTTCCTTGTATGCGATAGGGTCGAGAATGCCCCGCTCGCACAGGTAGTCACCCCAGGCGTGGTCGCTGTCGCCACCGAGGAGGGTATTGTCCAGGTCGAATAAAGCCAGGCGCATCGCGGTTACTCGTGTCAGCCATCGGGTAGCCCGCAGAATACGGAGTTTTCACCGCACTGCACATAAGCGTGGCGGGCGCGTTGCTGCGCTCGCAAGCTTTGTGGAACAATGCGGTGACATGCGTTTGCGAGGTTGCTGCCGTGATCGACCCGGATGGTTTTCGCCCCAATGTTGGGATCATTCTCACGAATGATGCCGGGCAGGTGCTATGGGCTCGACGGATCAACCAGGATGCCTGGCAATTCCCGCAGGGTGGCATCAACCCTGACGAGACGCCGGAAGATGCCCTGTACCGCGAGCTGAACGAAGAAGTTGGCCTTGAACGCGACGATGTGGAAATTCTTGCCTGCACCCGCGGCTGGTTGCGTTATCGTTTACCCCAGCGGCTGGTCCGCACCCACAGCCAACCGCTGTGCATCGGCCAGAAGCAAAAGTGGTTTTTACTGCGCCTGGTGAGCAATGAACAACGGGTGCGGATGGACCTGACCGGCAAGCCGGAATTCGACGGCTGGCGCTGGGTCAGCTATTGGTACCCGCTGGGCCAGGTGGTGACATTCAAGCGTGAAGTTTACCGCCGCGCCCTGAAAGAGCTTGCACCGCGTCTGCTGACGCGCGACTGACGACGGAGTTCGACCCCGAGCCATGCTCAATACGCTGCGCAAGATCGTCCAGGAAGTGAACTCCGCCAAAGATCTCAAGACGGCGTTGGGGATCATTGTCTTGCGCGTCAAGGAGGCCATGGGCAGCCAAGTCTGCTCAGTGTACCTGCTCGACCCGGAAACCAACCGCTTCGTGCTGATGGCCACCGAGGGTCTGAACAAGCGCTCCATCGGCAAGGTCAGCATGGCCCCCAACGAGGGCCTGGTCGGCCTGGTCGGTACCCGGGAAGAGCCACTGAACCTGGAAAACGCCGCCGATCACCCGCGTTATCGCTACTTTGCCGAAACCGGCGAAGAGAGATTCGCCTCTTTCCTCGGTGCGCCGATCATCCACCACCGCCGCGTGGTAGGTGTACTGGTCATCCAGCAGAAGGAGCGCCGCCAGTTCGATGAAGGCGAAGAAGCCTTCCTCGTCACCATGAGCGCCCAGCTTGCCGGCGTTATCGCCCACGCCGAAGCCACCGGCTCTATCCGCGGCCTGGGCCGCCAGGGCAAAGGCATTCAGGAGGCGCGCTTTGTCGGCGTGCCGGGCTCGCCGGGCGCCGCTGTCGGGCGTGCCGTGGTCATGCTGCCGCCGGCCGACCTTGAAGTGGTGCCGGACAAGACCGTCGATGACATCGACGCCGAGCTCAAACTGTTCCACAACGCCCTCGAAGGCGTGCGTGAAGACATGCGCAAGCTGTCGGCCAAGCTGGCGACCCAGCTGCGCCCGGAAGAGCGCGCGCTGTTCGACGTGTACCTGATGATGCTCGAGGATGCCGCCCTCGGCGGTGAAGTGTTCGAAGTCATCAAGACCGGCCAATGGGCCCAGGGCGCCTTGCGCCAGGTGGTTGGCGAGCACGTCAACCGCTTCGAGCTGATGGACGACGACTACCTGCGCGAGCGCGCCTCGGATGTGAAGGACCTTGGCCGGCGCCTGCTGGCCTACCTGCAGGAAGCCCGCTCGCAGTCGCTGGTGTATGCCGACAACACGATCCTGGTCAGTGAAGAGCTGACCCCGGCAATGCTGGGTGAAGTGCCGGAAGGCAAGCTGGTTGGCCTGGTCTCGGTGCTGGGGTCGGGCAACTCCCACGTTGCCATCCTTGCCCGTGCCATGGGCATTCCGACGGTGATGGGCCTGGTCGACCTGCCGTATTCCAAGGTCGATGGCATCGAGATGATCGTCGACGGCTACAAGGGCGAGGTATTCACCAACCCCAGTGACGTGCTGCGCAAGCAGTACAGCGAAGTGGTCGAGGAAGAACGCCAGCTGGCCCAGGGCCTCGACGCCCTGCGCGAACTGCCGTGCGTCACCCCCGACGGCCACCGCATGCCGCTGTGGGTCAACACCGGCCTGCTCGCCGATGTGGCCCGTGCCCAGCAGCGCGGCGCCGAAGGGGTTGGCCTGTACCGCACTGAAGTGCCGTTCATGATCAATCAGCGCTTCCCCAGCGAGAAGGAGCAGCTGGCGATCTACCGCGAGCAGCTGGCGGCCTTCCACCCGCTGCCGGTGACCATGCGCACCCTCGACATCGGGGGTGACAAGGCGCTGTCGTACTTCCCGATCAAGGAAGAAAACCCGTTCCTCGGCTGGCGCGGCATCCGCGTCACCCTCGACCACCCGGAGATCTTCCTGGTGCAGACCCGTGCGATGCTCAAGGCCAGCGAGGGCCTGAACAACCTGCGCATTCTGCTGCCGATGATTTCCGGCATCCACGAGCTGGAAGAAGCATTGCACCTGATCCACCGTGCCTGGGGCGAGGTGCGCGACGAAGGCACCGACGTGCCGATGCCGCCGGTGGGCGTGATGGTGGAAATCCCTGCGGCGGTGTACCAGACCAAGGAGCTGGCGCGGCAGGTGGACTTCCTCTCGGTCGGCTCCAACGACCTGACCCAGTATCTGCTGGCGGTGGACCGCAACAACCCGCGGGTCGCCGACCTTTACGATTATCTGCATCCGGCAGTGCTGCAGGCGCTCAATACCGTGGTGCGTGATGCCCATGGCGAAGGCAAGCCAGTGAGTATCTGTGGTGAGATGGCCGGTGACCCGGCGGCGGCAATCCTGTTGATGGCCATGGGCTTCGACAGCCTGTCGATGAACGCCACCAACTTGCCGAAGGTGAAGTGGATGCTGCGCCAGGTGAACATGAGCAAGGCCAAGGAGTTGCTGGTCGAAGCCTTGAGCCATGACAACCCGCAGGTTATCCACAGCTCGCTGCAACTGGCCCTAAAGAACCTTGGGCTGGCGCGGATGATCGGGCCAGGGGCGAACAAAACGCTTTGAGTTTTTGGGGCCGCTTTGCGGCCCTTTCGCGACACAAGGCCGCTCCTACAGGGGATCGCGTATCTCTGTAGGAGCGGCCTTGTGTCGCGAAAGGGTTGCGAAGCAGCCCCATGGCCCTCAAACCCAGAGCTCGACTTCCCCTAGGTGCCCACCAAAGGGGCCGAAACTGCGCTCAACCAACCGCCTTCTGCCCTGATCGTCCACGATCAGCACGGTACTCGCCCGAGTGCCATAGTTCTGGCTGGCTATGAATACGCTCGACAGCAACTTCTCGGTCGCCACCCCTACGCCGGTCTCCGGTAACTCACCGTCTGCTGCCGGTTCGTTATCCGCCAGTAACGCCAGTAATCGCTGCGGGTCGGCCGTGTCCAGCAGCCCCTGCAACCCTGTCCGTGCTTTCACCAGCTTCGGCCACGGCGTATCCAGCCCGGCATTGGAAAGCCCGTACACACCTGCCTCCAGCAAGCGTGGCGCCACGTCCCGGGCATGCAGGTAGCCCAACTGATAGGCATCACCTACCAGCAGGTTGAACCCTGAATACTGCCCGCTGCGGCTGGCTACCTGATCGAGGTAGGCCTCCACCCCCAGTTCACCCTGCAGATACGCCGCCACCAACTCGCCCCGCGAGCGCGGCCCCAGCACCTGCCCGGGATCGCGAATGTTGGTCAGCGCCGCGAAGCGCCCCTGCGGGCCGATGCCCAGCCAGGTGCCACCGGCCTCAAGGTCGCGCCCGGCATGCACCCCGGGCGCATCCTCCCAGGCTGCCAGGGCCTGAGTCGGCCGGGCATAGAATTCGTCACGGTTGGCCGCGACGATCAGCGGCAGGGCATGCCCTGGCCGCCAGGCGAATACGATCAGGCACATAGGTTGGGCCTCTGTGTTTTTGCCCACTGTACCCACTGCACGGGTGTCGATCCATCCTGTCAGAGAGTTCACTAGAGCCACGAGCCCGGCTTCCGTTACCATGCCGCATTGTTTTCTCGGGGAAGACGAATGGAATTCGTGCTTTATCTGCTGTTGGGCGCCTGTGCCGGTGTGCTGGCCGGGCTGTTCGGCGTGGGCGGTGGCATCATCATCGTGCCGGTGCTGGTGTTCAGCTTCACCCTGCAAGGCTTCGACGCGTCCGTGCTGACTCACCTGGCAGTCGGTACCTCACTGGCGACCATCGTCTTCACCTCGATCAATGCCGTGCTCGAGCACCATCGCAAGGGCGCGGTGCAGTGGCCGATATTCGCCTGGATGACCCTCGGTATCCTCCTTGGCGCAGGTATCGGCGCCAAGACTGCTTCACTGATCCAGGGCCCGCACTTGCAGAAGATCATCGGCGTGTTTGCCCTGATCATTGCCGCGCAGATGGCCCTGGACCTCAAGCCCAAGGCCAGCCATGGTCTCCCTGGCAAACCGGTAGTGGTCGGCGCCGGCGGGGTGATCGGCTGGGCTTCGGCAATCTTCGGCATCGGCGGCGGTTCGCTGACCGTGCCATTCCTGACCTGGCGCGGCCTGCCCATGCAAAAGGCAGTGGCCACCTCATCGGCCTGCGGCTTGCCGATTGCCCTGGCCAGTGCTCTGAGCTTCATGTTGCTGGGCTGGCACGAGGAACACCTGCCGCCTCACAGCCTGGGTTTCGTCTACCTGCCGGCGCTGGTCGGCATTGCCGTGACCAGCATGTTTTTCGCGCGCTTCGGCGCGCGCCTGGCGCACAAGCTGTCGCCACGCCTGTTGAAACGCCTGTTCGCAGCCTTGCTGTTCTGCGTCGGCCTCAGCTTTCTGATTTGAATCGAGAGGAAGTTCCATGCTGCCTTACCCGCAGATAGACCCCGTGGCCGTAGCCCTCGGGCCACTGAAAATCCACTGGTACGGGCTGATGTACCTGGTTGGCATCGGCGGCGCCTGGCTGCTGGCCTCGCGCCGGCTCAACCGCTTCGACCCAACCTGGACCCGCGAGAAACTCTCCGACCTGGTGTTCTGGCTGTCGATGGGTGTGATTGTCGGTGGGCGCCTGGGTTACGTGCTGTTCTACGACCTGCACGCCTACCTGGCCAACCCGACCCTGATCTTCGAGGTGTGGAAGGGCGGCATGTCGTTCCACGGTGGCTTCATCGGTGTGATGCTGGCTGCGCTGTGGTTCGGCAAGCGCAACAACAAGTCGTTCTTCGAACTGATGGACTTCGTTGCGCCACTGGTGCCGATCGGCCTGGGCGCCGGGCGTATCGGCAACTTCATCAACGCCGAGCTGTGGGGCAAGCCCACCGACGTGCCGTGGGCGATGATCTTCCCGCCGTTCAGCGACCCGGCCCAACTGCCGCGCCACCCGTCGCAGCTCTACCAGTTCGCCTTGGAAGGCGTGGCGCTGTTCGCCATCCTCTGGCTGTTCTCGCGCAAGCCGCGGCCAACCATGGCGGTTTCCGGCATGTTTGCGCTGTTCTACGGCATCTTCCGCTTCATCGTGGAATTCGTCCGTGTACCGGATGCGCAGCTCGGTTACATCGCCTGGGGCTGGCTGACCATGGGTCAGATTCTCTGCGTGCCGATGATCCTGGCTGGCCTTGGCCTGATCTGGTGGGCTTATAATCGCAAACCCACGGCGAAACCCGCCTGATTATTCCCACGGCAGGGGTGATCCCCCTGCCGTTTTTGTTACAGGTAAGCCATGAAACAGTATCTGGACCTGGTCCGCGACGTCATCGAGAACGGCACGCTGCAGAGCAACCGCACCGGCATCCGCACCATCAGCCTGCCGGGCGCCATGCTGCGTTTCGACCTGCAGAAGGGCTTCCCGGCCATCACCACGCGCAAGTTGGCGTTCAAGTCGGCGATCGGCGAGATGGTCGGTTTCCTGCGTGGCGTGAAGAACGCCGGTGAATTCCGCGAGCTGGGCTGCAAGGTCTGGGACCAGAACGCCAACGAGAACGCCCAGTGGCTGGCCAACCCGTTTCGCCAGGGCCATGACGACCTTGGCGAAATCTACGGCGTGCAATGGCGGCAGTGGCCGGGTTACAAGCGCATCCCGCTGAGCAACCCGGCGGCCATCGAAATGGCCGAGCAGGCGGGCTTCCGCCGTATTGCCCAGGACGAAGAGGACGGCGTAGCGTTCGTCATCCTGTACAAGGCCATCGACCAGGTGCGCCAGTGCCTGGACACCATCGCCAACGACCCGGGCAGCCGGCGCATCCTGTTCCACGGCTGGAACTGCGCCCAGCTCGATGAAATGGCCCTGCCGCCGTGCCACCTGCTCTACCAGTTCCACCCGAATGTCGAGACCAAGGAAATTTCCCTGACCCTCTACATCCGCTCCAACGACCTGGGCCTGGGCACGCCGTTCAACCTCACCGAGGGCGCGGCGCTGCTGTCGCTGTTCGGCCGCCTGACCGGTTACACCCCGCGCTGGTTCACCTATTTCATTGGCGATGCCCATGTGTATGAAAACCATCTGGACATGCTCAACGAGCAGCTCAAGCGCGAGCCACTGCAAGCGCCGAAGCTGGTGATCAGTGATCGTGTGCCTGAGTTTGCCAAGACCGGCAAGTACGAGCCGGAGTGGCTGGAAAAGATCGAGCCGAGCGATTTCAGCCTGGAAGGGTATGAGCACCATGCGCCAATGACGGCGCCGATGGCGGTCTGACAGGTCTCTATCGCCTGAAGAGGCCTACTCGCGGGTAAACCCGCTCCCACAGGGATCGCACAAGCGGCAGGCCTGTGCAGTACCTGTTGGGAGCGGGTTTACCCGCGAAGCTTTTGGCTCAATGTCCGTGGCTTCGGCCCACATGCGAATGTTCGGTATCCGGCACCGATACCGCCCCATTCGTCTCCAGTTGCTGCAAGATCGCGCACTCCGCCCCCTGCGCATTGCAGCGCCGACGCAGCTCCACCAGCTGCTCCTGCAACGCCACCAAACCATCGATCCGCGCCTGAACATGCTCGATATGCTCATCGATCAGCGCATTGACGCTCCCGCACGAGTCGTCGGGGCTGTCGCGCAGGCGCAGGAGGCTGCGGATTTCGTCCAGGGTCATGTCCAGCGTTCGGCAGTTGCGGATGAAGGTCAGCCGTTCGACATGGGCCTGGGTGTATTGCCGGTAATTGCCCTCGGTGCGCGCAGGCTCCGGCAGCAGTTGTTCACGCTCGTAATAACGGATGGTTTCCACGGCGCAATCGGTGGCTTTGGCCAGTTCTCCGATTTTCATGACGAAATCTCCAGCAATTGGCTTGACCCTATAGTGGCTACAGGGTGTTCACTTGGCAACAGGCTCAATTTAAGGATGACCCCATGAACCAGCCTGTCAGCCACGAACACAAGCATTCACACGACCATGCCCATGGCGATGAAGCCCATGCCCACGGTCACAGCTGCTGTGGTTCCAGCGCCGCGCCCCCGTTGGTGCAACTGAGCGAGAAAGCCAGCAGCCACGCCCGTCTCAGCCGTTTTCGCATCGACGCCATGGATTGCCCTACCGAGCAGACCCTGATCCAGGACAAGCTGGGCAAGCTGGCGGGCATCGAGCAGCTGGAATTCAACCTGATCAACCGCGTGCTTGGCGTGCGCCACACCTTGAGCGACACGGGCGAAATCGAGCGCGCCATCGACAGCCTGGGCATGAAGGCCGAACCGCTGGCCGCCGAGGACGATGGCAGCGCCACTGCAGCCCAGCCGCACAAGACCCGCTGGTTGCCGCTGGCCTTGTCGGGTATTGCCGCGATCGCCGCCGAAGTCGTGCACTTCGCCAACCTCGCGCCGCAGTGGCTGGTTGCCGCGCTCGCACTGGTGGCAATCATCGGTTGCGGCCTGGGCACCTACAAGAAGGGCTGGATCGCCCTGAAGAACCGCAACCTCAACATCAATGCGCTGATGAGCATTGCCGTGACCGGCGCCGTGCTGATTGGCCAGTGGCCGGAAGCGGCCATGGTCATGGTGCTGTTCACCGTCGCCGAACTGATCGAGGCGCGCTCGCTGGACCGTGCGCGCAATGCCATTGGCGGGCTGATGCAACTGGCCCCGGACATGGCAACGGTGCAGCAGGCCGATGGCCAGTGGCGTGAGGTAGAGGTGCGCGCGGTGGCTATCGGTACCGTGGTACGGGTGCGCCCGGGTGAACGCATCGGCCTGGATGGCGAAGTGGTCAGCGGGCAGTCCAGCGTCGATCAGGCGCCGATCACCGGCGAAAGCCTGCCCGTGGAAAAGGCAGCGGGGGACAAGCTGTTCGCCGGTACCATCAACCAGGCCGGTGCCTTGGAGTACCGGGTGACGGCGGCCGCCGGGCAGTCGACCCTGGCGCGCATCATCAAGGCCGTCGAAGAAGCACAGGGGGCGCGTGCGCCTACCCAGCGCTTCGTCGACCAGTTTTCTCGCATCTACACCCCAGTGGTGTTCGCCGTGGCCCTGGCGGTGGCAGTGATTGCGCCGTTGTTCATGGCCGGGGCCTGGTTCGACTGGGTGTATCGAGCGCTGGTGCTGCTGGTGGTGGCCTGCCCATGTGCGCTGGTCATCTCTACCCCGGTGACCATCGTCAGCGGTTTGGCGGCTGCGGCACGCAAGGGCATCCTGATCAAGGGCGGGGTATACCTGGAAGGCGGGCGCAAGCTGGACTTCCTGGCCCTGGACAAGACCGGCACCATCACCCACGGTAAACCGGTGCAAACCGACACCAAAGTGCTCGACCCCCTGTTCGAGGACCGCGCCCAGGCGTTGGCGGCGAGCCTGGCTGACCGTTCAGATCACCCAGTGTCGAGTGCCATCGCCCAGTTTGCCAAGGCGCAGAACCTGCCGCTGAGCGAGGTCAGTGAATTCGCGGCCCTTGCAGGTCGCGGCGTGCGTGGTGAAATCGACGGCGAAACCTACCACCTGGGCAACCACCGGCTAGTCGAGGAGCTGGGCCTGTGTTCGGCAGAGCTGGAAGCACAGCTGGATGCACTGGAGCGCCAGGGCAAGACCGTGGTCCTGCTGCTCGACCGTTCCGGGCCGTTGGCACTGTTCGCCGTGGCCGACACGGTCAAGGACAGCAGCCGCCAGGCAATCGCCGAGCTGCACGCGCTGGGCATCAAGACCGTCATGTTGACCGGCGACAATCCTCACACCGCCCAGGCCATCGCCGCGCAGGTGGGCATCGACCGCGCCGAGGGCAACCTGCTGCCGGCCGACAAGCTGCGCAGCATCGAGCAGCTGTATGCCGAAGGGCACCGGGTCGGCATGGTGGGTGATGGCATCAACGACGCGCCAGCCCTGGCCCGTGCCGAAATCGGCTTCGCCATGGCAGCGGCCGGTACCGACACGGCGATCGAGACCGCCGATGTGGCGTTGATGGATGATGACTTGCGCAAGATCCCGGCGTTCGTCAGGCTGTCGCGCCAAAGTGCGGCGATCCTGACGCAGAACATCGTTCTGGCGCTAGGTATCAAGGCGATATTCCTGGCAATCACCTTTGCCGGCATGGCCACCCTGTGGATGGCGGTTTTCGCTGACATGGGCGTGAGCCTGCTGGTGGTGTTCAACGGTCTGCGCCTGCTGCGCAAATGAGGTCCTGCAATGCTGAGTGCCGAGCTCAAAGCCTTCTACATGGTGGCCCGCCTGGGCAGCATCACCCTGGCGGCGAAGAAGCTCGGGCTCAGCCAGCCCACGGTGACCACGCAGATCCGCAACCTGGAAAGCCACTATGCCGTGGCGCTGTTCTACCGCGGTGGCCGGCGCCTGGTGCTGAGCGAGGAGGGCGTGCGCCTGCTGCCGATGGTCAAGGCGCTGTTGCAGCAGGAGGCTGACATCGAGTTCGAGTTGCGTAACTGCGGCCAGGCCCAGGGCAGCTTGCGCATTGCCGCTACTGCGCCGTATTACATCCTCGACCTGGTGAAGATCTTCCGCGAGCGCCTGCCCCAGGTCGAGGTGATGGTGGAAATCGGCAACTCCCAGCAGGTGCTGGAGATGCTCGAAGACTACCGGGTGGATATCGCCGCGTCGTCGCAGTTGGTGGAGGATGCACGGTTGGTGCGCCGGGTGCTCGGCAGCGACCCGCTGGTGGTGGCGGTGCACCGCAATCATCCGCTGGCGCATCGGCAGGCGGTGTCTATCGAAGTGGTGGCAGGGCATTGCCTGCTGATGCGCGAGAAGGGCTCGACCACGCGCATGTTGACCGAGCAGATGATGCTGGATGCCGGGGTCAAGGCGGGGGCGTTGCTGGAGATCGGCAGCCGTGAGTCGATCCGCGAGGCGGTGCTGCGAAATATCGGCATCAGCGTGATTGCCCGCCACGAGGTGCCGCACAACCCGGAGCTGCGGGTGCTGGCGTTGGAGAATGCGCCGGTGATGCATGAGTATCTGTATTGCCTGAAGGAGCGGCGCCAGGCCCGCTTGCCGGCAGCCTTCCTGGGCGTGGCGCAGGAAGTGGTGGGTTCGCAGTTCTGAATCGGTGTTGGTTTCTTCGCGGGTAAACCCGCTCCCACAG
>NZ_BCAZ01000043.1:0-47715 GCF_001320205.1 Pseudomonas sp. NBRC 111123 | reverse complement strand
GGCAGCCATGGCTTAGAGCGGGTGCCGAAAGCCGTCGAATTAGGCTAGAATGCACGGCCTCTAAGCACACCCCTTCCTGAGGCTGTCCCGACGATGTTGATCCTGCGCGGCGCTCCTGCCCTTTCTGCCTTTCGCCACGGTAAATTACTCGAGCAACTGAGCCAGAAAGTCCCCGCTGTTACTGGTTTGTATGCCGAATTTGCCCACTTCGCCGACGTTGACGGCGAGCTGACCGCCGACCAGCAGCAGGTGCTGGGCCGTCTGCTCAAATACGGCCCGAGCGTGCCGGTACAGGAGCCGACCGGCCGCCTGTTCCTGGTTGTGCCGCGCCTGGGTACCATCTCGCCATGGGCCAGCAAGGCCAGCGACATCGCCCACAACTGCGGCCTGCAGTCGATCCAGCGCCTGGAGCGCGGCATCGCCTACTACGTCGCCGGTGAGCTGAGCGATGCCGACGCCGCGGTCGTCGCCGCCGAGCTGCACGACCGCATGACCCAACGCGTGCTGGCCCAGCTGGAGCAGGCATCCGACCTGTTCAGCCACGCCCAGCCCAAGCCGATGACCTCGGTCGACATCCTGGCCGGTGGCCGCGGCGCGCTGGCCAAGGCCAACATCGACCTGGGCCTGGCCCTGGCCGAAGACGAGATCGACTACCTGGTCAACGCCTTCCAGGGCCTCAAGCGCAACCCGAACGACATCGAACTGATGATGTTCGCCCAGGCCAACTCCGAGCACTGCCGCCACAAGATCTTCAACGCCAGTTGGGACATCGACGGCCAGGCTCAGGAAAAGAGCCTGTTCGGCATGATCAAGAACACCTACCAGATGCACAACGAAGGCGTGCTGTCGGCTTACAAGGACAACGCCTCGGTGATCGTAGGCAGCGTCGCCGGGCGCTTCTTCCCGAACCCTGAAACCCGCCAGTACGGCGCGGTGCAGGAGCCGGTGCACATCCTGATGAAGGTCGAGACGCACAACCACCCGACCGCCATCGCCCCGTTCTCCGGCGCTTCCACGGGCTCCGGCGGCGAAATCCGCGACGAAGGCGCGACCGGCCGTGGCGCCAAGCCAAAAGCCGGCCTGACCGGCTTCACCGTGTCCAACCTGCGCATCCCGGGCTTCGAGCAGCCATGGGAGCAGGCCTACGGCAAGCCGGAGCGTATCGTCGAAGCCCTCGACATCATGATCGAAGGCCCGCTGGGCGGTGCTGCGTTCAACAACGAATTCGGTCGCCCGGCCCTGACCGGCTACTTCCGTACCTTCGAGCAGGCCATCAATACCCCGCATGGCGAAGAAGTGCGCGGCTACCACAAGCCGATCATGCTCGCCGGCGGCATGGGCAACATCCGTGAAGACCACGTGCAGAAGGGCGAGATCACCGTCGGCGCCAAGCTGATCGTGCTCGGTGGCCCGGCCATGCTCATCGGCCTGGGCGGCGGCGCTGCCTCGTCGGTGGCGACCGGTGCCAGCTCGGCTGACCTGGACTTCGCTTCGGTACAGCGCGAAAACCCGGAAATGGAGCGCCGTTGCCAAGAGGTCATCGACCGCTGCTGGCAGCTGGGTGACAAGAACCCGATCGCCTTCATCCATGACGTTGGCGCCGGTGGTATCTCCAACGCCTTCCCTGAGCTGGTCAACGACGGTGGCCGCGGTGGCCGCTTCGAGCTGCGCAACGTGCCCAACGACGAGCCGGGCATGGCCCCGCACGAAATCTGGAGCAACGAGTCGCAAGAGCGTTACGTGCTGGCCGTCAGCGCCGTTGACTTCGAGCGCTTCCAGGCCATTTGCGAGCGCGAGCGCTGCCCGTTCGCCGTGGTCGGTGAAGCGACCGAAGAGCCGCACCTGACCGTCACCGACAGCCACTTCGGCAACACGCCAGTGGACATGCCGCTCGACGTACTGCTGGGCAAACCGCCGCGCATGCATCGTTCGGTCACCCGCGAAGCCGAGCTGGGCGATGACTTCGACCCAAGCAAGCTGGACCTGGACCAGGCTGTCCAGCGCGTGCTGAACCACCCGGCCGTGGCCAGCAAGAGCTTCCTGATCACCATCGGCGACCGCACCATCACCGGCCTGGTTGCCCGCGACCAGATGGTCGGCCCGTGGCAGGTGCCGGTGGCCGACTGCGCCGTCACCGCCACCAGCTTCGACGTCTACACCGGCGAAGCCATGGCGATGGGCGAGCGTACCCCGCTGGCGCTGCTGGATGCCCCGGCTTCCGGGCGCATGGCAATCGGCGAGACCCTGACCAACCTGGCTGCAGCACGCATCGAGAAGCTGTCTGACATCAAACTGTCGGCCAACTGGATGTCCGCTGCCGGCCACCCGGGTGAAGATGCGCGCCTGTACGACACCGTCAAGGCTGTGGGGATGGAGCTGTGCCCGGAGCTTGGCATCACCATTCCGGTCGGCAAAGACTCGATGTCGATGAAGACCAAGTGGAGCGAAGAGGGCGTCGAGAAGAGCGTCACCTCGCCGATGTCGCTGATCATCACTGGCTTCGCACCGGTCACTGACATCCGCCAGACCCTGACCCCGCAACTGCGCATGGACAAGGGCGAGACCGACCTGATCCTGATCGACCTGGGCCGCGGCAAAAACCGCATGGGCGCCTCGATCCTGGCCCAGACCTACGGCAAGATCGCGGCCCAGGCACCGGACGTTGACGACGCCGAAGACCTCAAGGCGTTCTTCGCCGTGATCCAGGGCCTGAACGCCGACGGTCACCTGCTGGCTTACCACGACCGTTCCGACGGCGGCCTGTTGACCACCGTGCTGGAAATGGCCTTCGCCGGCCACTGCGGCCTCGACCTGCAACTCGACCCGCTGACCGACAGCAAGGCCGACGTGGCAGCCATCCTCTTCAACGAAGAGCTGGGTGCAGTCATCCAGGTACGCCAGGATGCCACCCCGGACGTACTGGCACAGTTCAGTGCCGCCGGCCTGGGCGAAGAGTGCGTCGCGGTGATCGGTAAACCGATCAACAATGGTGAAGTCTCCATCAGCCTCAACGGCGAAGTGCTGTTCGACGACGACCGTCGCATGCTGCAACGCCAGTGGGCCGAAACCAGCTATCAGGTCCAACGCCTGCGCGACAACGCCGACTGTGCCGACCAGGAATTCGACCTGCTGCTCGAGGAAGAAAACCCGGGCCTGTCGGTCAAGCTGGGCTACGACGTCAACGATGACATCGCCGCACCGTACATCAAGACGGGTGTGCGCCCGCAAGTGGCGATCCTGCGCGAGCAGGGCGTCAACGGCCAGGTCGAAATGGCTGCCGCCTTCGACCGTGCAGGTTTCGCTGCCATCGACGTGCACATGAGCGACATCCTCGCCGGCCGTGTCGACTTCGAAGCCTTCAAGGGCCTGGTTGCCTGCGGTGGTTTCTCCTACGGTGACGTGCTGGGCGCCGGTGAAGGCTGGGCCAAGTCGGCGCTGTTCAACAGCCGCGCCCGCGATGCCTTCCAGGCCTTCTTCGAGCGTACCGACAGCTTCGCCCTGGGCGTGTGCAACGGTTGCCAGATGATGTCCAACCTGCACGAGTTGATCCCGGGCACCGAGCACTGGCCGCACTTCGTGCGCAACCGTTCGGAGCAGTTCGAGGCGCGCGTGGCCATGGTCGAGGTGCAGAAGTCCAACTCGATCTTCCTGCAGGGCATGGCCGGTTCGCGTATGCCGATCGCCATCGCCCACGGTGAAGGCCATGCCGAGTTCGCCAGCGAAGAGGCACTGCTGGCAGCTGACCTGTCCGGTTGCGTGGCCCTGCGCTACGTCGACAACCACGGCAAGGTGACCGAAGCCTACCCGGCCAACCCGAACGGCTCGCCGCGTGGTATCACCGGCCTGACCAGCCGCGATGGCCGCGTGACCATCATGATGCCGCACCCGGAGCGTATGTTCCGCGCCGTGCAGAACTCCTGGCGCCCGGATGAGTGGCAGGAAGACGCCGCGCTGATGCGTATGTTCCGCAACGCCCGCGTGTGGGTGAACTAAGGCGTGTACAAGCTCGCCTTCTTCGTCCCGGCCAGCCATGTTGAAGGGGTCAAGGCCGCCGTGTTCGCCGCAGGTGGTGGGCGTATCGGCGACTATGACCACTGCGCCTGGCAGGCCTTGGGCCAAGGTCAGTTTCGCCCGTTGGACGGCAGCCAGCCGTTCCTCGGGCAAACCGGCCAGGTCGAGGTGGTCGAGGAGTGGAAGGTGGAGCTGGTGGTAGCCGACGACCTGATCGCTCAGGTCGTCGCTGCGCTCAAGCTGAGCCACCCGTACGAGACGCCAGCCTATGAGGTTTGGCGCCTGCTGGATATCTGAATCCGGTACGGTGTTGCTGCCGCTTAGGCTGAGAAGGCGCTTCAGCCGAATGGTAATAGGTTGTTAAGTATTTCCAGATCTTTGATCGTAGAATGCTGATTGAGGTTTTCGAGGTTCCTCAATCTTTCACGGGCTTGCTGCTGATATGCTGCTCGGCGTTCGCTCAAACTTCCGCTCGAACATCCATCGTTAATGTTGTCCTGATTACTGACTGCCCAAGCCTGGACGATATCGTCCTGCCAGTCACTGGCATCAGGATGTGTGAAGTAGCTCTTTGCCAACGATGCCGGGTCTCTACCTGTATCACCCTGCCAATACTGATACATCGCACGGCCCACTTCCTCTACCGCATACTGCGCCAGTAGTGACGACAGGGTATGAAATGGGTGGGTGTCATGATCCTTTGCCAGCTGCGAATGGGTCGGATGGGTATCGTCGTCGATATTTGGATCCTTACCCAGCAACAGTTGAAGATCATCGATGTTGTCGCCAGCCCATGTCAGCAAGTTCTGGAAGACCAAGTCGATCAAATGGCTGATAGCCTTCAACGGTATCTTCACCACATGGTTCGTAAGCCCCAGCCAGTTGTACCATGGCTGTTCCGCCGCTTTGTCGCGCAGGGCCAGGTAGCTCTCCAACGTCTGCAGCCACTCTGGGTCTTCGTGTTCTCGGAGCAAGATCAACAGCATTTGCTCTGTATCACTACGTTCACCCGGACGGGTTGGGGCGTATTCGAGACCCTTGGCGGGGAACAGAACTTTGGCTACCGGTTCGAGCACACTGCCAAGGACATCAGTCCCACTGAACAGGCCGGTTACCAAGGGCCGTTCATGCCGGACCTGTTTTTTTGTTGTCCAGGCAAGCACCTCGGTGTGACCGACCTTGCGAAGGCTCAGTTCGACGAAGTTCGAGTGAGCGAAGAGGTCTTCCAGTACATGCAGCGCTTCGCCAAAAAAGCGCATGCCTTCTGGTGTTGGACCCGCGTTCGACGCATCTATGATCTTTTGATACATGTAGTCTTGGGCAGGCTCGAAATAACGATACATGGACCGGTCGTGATCCAGTTGCATGTATTCATGGTCCGATTGCCGCAAAGGCTCGAAGTCTGGATCGATTGATTGTGGGTCGGTAGCTTCATCTAAGGTAAGCGGATTATCGATATGTTCGGAAGGCCGATACACACCCAGCATTTTCTCATTTACCTTGTAGGTTTCGCGGTCTTCAGGGGTAGTCTGGAGGCTGTGAAACTCCTTCAGTGCCAGGAAATCCACGAGATTGGTCAGGGTGGCTCTTGAGAGTTTGCGTGGAAAGTCCTTCGGTTCATGTTCTGCACGAACGAGCTTGGGGTCGACCAATTGCGAGTAATCGCGCAGCCAGTTGCCGAAGTAGATTGCTTTGCGCTGCTCAGGCGTAAAACCTGCAGTTGCCAGAGCCTTTTCGATGGATTCATGGCCAAAAGACTGGTCTGAACCGCTCCCAGTCCCAGCTGAAAATCTGAGTGTCGGGAAGATCTTCTCCTTGATCATCCCGCCATCGATCTGGTCGCCCTTCGGCGGGAGGCTCAAGTTGAGCAGTATCGTTTCGGAAAAATCTTCCCCTTCTATTTTTGCAATGACTGTTCCGTTACCGGTTGAACGATCGAGGAGGGCCAGCGTGGCGAGATACTGTTCAGCTGCTTCTTTTATTGAGCTGTCGGCAGCATCGGCGCCGACGAGATACCCGACGTGATCAGCAAATGCCCTGAGTATGGCCATCAGCAGCAATGGAGTCGTGTGCGGTTGCTCCAGGGCTTGTTCTATGGCAGCAAGGTCCACTTCGATGGTTTGGCTAGCGCGGTCGTAGCTGGCCGTCTTAGGACTGTCCTCTACCATTCGATAAGCAGGATTGGTTACCGCGCCTGCGCGAAGGTCATCGTGCAGTTTGGTAATGGGCTCCACGGGAAGCCCATAGCCGTATATCGACTTCAAGGTCAGTTCAAAGGTGCGCTGGCTTGTGGTCTTCGCAATGCCCATCAATTGGTCGAGGGCATGAGTACTTTCAAAGGAAGCCTGAGTCGGAACGTTAACAGAGGTGGGCATAACCTATTGCCTTCATTGATCAGAGGGCGCCCAGCATGTGCCCCTCTGTACTTTTTAGACATCAGGGATGGCTTCCAGCTTTGATTGCCCACACGGCGGCCATCTTCACGCGTCAATGGTTGCTTTCAGGTTTTCTGAGCAAGCGGCAGGCAACTAACCCCACTTCGAACAGCATCCACATGGGGATCGCGAGCATAGTCTGAGAAAACACGTCAGGAGGTGTCAGAATCATCCCGACCACGAAGCAGCCAACGATCACGTAAGGCCTGCTGCTGCGCAATGTAGCCACGTTGGCCAGCCCGACCCAGACCACGATGAAGGTCGCCACCGGGATCTCGAAAGCCAACCCGAACGCCAGGAACAGCGCCATGATGAAGTCCAGGTACTGGCTGATGTCGGTCATCATCGCCACACCATCCGGTGTCACACTGGCAAAGAAGCCGAACATCATCGGGAATACCAGGTAGAACGCGAAGGCCATGCCGGCATAGAACAGCAGTATGCTCGACACCAGCAACGGCAGGGCGATGCGCCGCTCGCGGCGGTACAACCCCGGAGCGAGGAAGCCCCAGGCCTGGTGCAGCAACAGTGGCATGGCCACGAACAGCGCGCACATCGCCGTCAGCTTGAAAGGCGTGAGGAACGGCGAAGTGACGCTGGTGGCGATCATGCTGGCGCCTTCCGGCAGGAAGCGGCGCAGCGGTTCCGAGATCAACGTGTAGAGCTGCTGGGCAAATGGAAACAACCCGGCGAATACCAGCGCCAGCAGCAACAGGCAGCGCACCAGGCGCTTGCGCAGGTCCCGCAGGTGGTCGGTCAATGGCATGCGTGCTGCCGGGTCCAGGGCAATGCTCATGGGCTGCTCTCCCGGGCGATGCTACCAGGTATGGCGTCACCGGCCGATTCCACCTTGAGGCTGATGCCCTGGCGAATTTCCTGCTCCAGGCGCTGCAAGGGCGCGCTGTCCAGGTTGGGCATGTCAATCTCGCGTTCCATCTGTGCGCGTAACCCGTTCATCGCCCGGCGCGCCTGGCCAAGGCCCCGGCCCAAGGTGCGTGCCGCGACGGGCAGGCGCTCGGGGCCAAGCACCAGCAGCGCGACGACGCCTACCAGCAAGAGCTCGCTGAAACCGATCTCGAACATCAGGCTTGGCGATCCGCTTGCGGCTGCTGTGCCGCCTGGGCGGTTACCGATGGCTGCTGCTGCACGTTAGCGGCACCTGGTGCGCAGGCGTCATGATCGCCGCCCATGGATTTGCGAAAGCCCTGGATCGCTTCGCCGACATCGCTGCCCAGGCCCTTGAGGCGCTTGGTGCCAAACAGCAGGAACACGATCAGCAGTACGATCACCAGTTGCCAGATTCCGATGCCACCCATTTCGACCACTCCTGTAAGGTCATGAAAATGAAGGCCAATCCTGCCGCTTGCAGATGACGCCAACATGACTGCAAGGCCATTGCAACCTGACTGCAACAACCCGCGTGTTGACTGGCGCCTTTCGGTGATTGAAGAGGGGGCGCGGGATGAGTGGCAAGCGGCAGCAGGGCGCGGCACTGCTGATGGTGATGGTGGTGCTGGCCATGCTTGCCGCAGGCATGGCCTGGTTGGTGGAGGATGGCCGGCGGCAGGTGGATGATGTGCAGTTGCTGCGTCAGCGGGTGCAGGTGCGAGCGATGGAACAGGCCGGCCTGGCCTATGCCGAGCAGGCCCTGCGTGACCCTGCCTGGCGGCTCAGCCCATTGTTCTGGCAAGCCTTGCGCGGGCAACCGTTGAAGTACGATTTCGGTGCCGGGCAGGCGCAATTACGGGTGCGTGACCAGCACACCTGCTTCAATGTGAATGCGCTGCTGGGGGCCGACGGCGAGCGCGCCGAGCGCCAGCTCAAGCACCTGCTGGGGGACGACATGGCCGCCGAGCGCCTGGTCGATGCACTGGCCGACTGGCTCGACAGTGACAGCGATGCCCGCCTGCAGGGGGCCGAAAGCGCCCAGTACCTGCGCCAGCAACCGCCGCGGCTGGCGGCCAACCAGCCGATGCTCGATACCAGTGAGCTGAACCTGCTGCTTGAGCCAGACGCTGCACGCCAGCGCCGCTACCCGATGCTGTGCGCCTTGCCGCAGACCGCGGGCTGGCGCTTGAATGCCAATGCCCTTGGGCTGGAGCACTTGCCGTTGCTCGATGCGTTGTATGAGGGGCGTTACCCGCGTTCGTTGCTTGCCCGCATTGTCAGCGGGCGGCCGGCGTCGGGGTATGAGGATGCCTCGGCATTGCGCCAGGCGCTGGGGGCAGTGGATGACGAGACATTCGAGCGGTTGAGCGAAGGCTTGCTGCTCAACAGTGGGCATTATCTGTTGCAGCTGTCGTTCGAGGAGCAGGGCAGGGTGATGCGCAGCGAGTTTCAGGTGGAGGCTTTAGGGGTGGTGCAGTGGCATGCCCGTGTGCCGGCGCAACAGGTACGGGTGCGCAGCCGTGAGCCGATGGCCTGGTGAGGCTGGAGATTGCCGGGGCTGCTCTGCAGCCCATTCGCGATACAAGGCCGCTCCTACAAAGGATCGCACAAATCCTGTAGGAGCGGCCTTGCGTCGCGAAAGGGCCGCAAAGCGGCCCTCGGTGCACAGATCAATCAGGCGGTCCCGATCTCCCCGCCATCATTACGCTGAATCACTACCGTTGTAGCCCTCGGCCGTACCTTGGCCCCGGCCGGAGTGGCATCGGTGGCCTTGTCGGTATACGGCCAGTTGTCCGGGTGCTGGATGTTGATGAACAAGGTCTTGTTGTCCGGCGTGAAGCTGATGCCGGTTACCTCGCAACCGTTCGGCCCTACAAAGAAGCGGCGCAGGGCCGTCTGGTTCTGGGCATTGATTGGCACCTGCTTGCCGCTGGCATCGACCAGGTCGGTGGGGATCACCGCCAGCAGTTGGTCGTTGGTGTAGTCGGTGAGGGTGGTCTCGCCGTTGTCGGTCTCGAACCACAGCACGCCTCGGCTATCGAAGCTCATGCCGTCGGGGCTTGCGAACTGGTTGAGTTCGGTCAGGCCCGAGCGGTTGATGTCGGCAGTACCGGCGGCGTTGGCGCCGAACACGAAGATGTCCCAGGTGAAGCTCAGCTGGTCGTCGCTGTCATGCCAGCGGATGATGTGGCCGTGGCGGTTCGGGCCGCGTGGGTTGGCCGCATCGACCTTTTGCGCAGTACGCGCGCTGTTGTTGGTCAGGGTCAGGTAGGCATCGCCGTTGAGCGGGTTGACGGCGGTCCACTCCGGGCGGTCCATCGGCGTGGCGCCCACGGCATCGCCGGCACCTCGGGTGTTGAGGATGATGCCTGCCAGGTCACCGTACAATGCACCGAGGGTGCTGCCAGCGGTAGTGGCGGTATTCACATCGAGCAGCAGCCACACGCCGGTACCGTCGGCATTGAAGCGGGCGACGTACAGCTTGCCCTGGTCCAGGTACTTGGCACCGGTGGCCAGGCGGTCGGCCGGGTTGGCGTCGGCGGCATCCCACACGGCCGCGGAAACCCACTTGTACAGGTACTCGTTGTTCGAGTCGTCGCCCATGTACCAGACCAACGGCTTGCCGACCACCGGCAGGCCCGGGCAGCAGCCTTCGTGGCGGAAGCGGCCCAGGGCCGTGCGCTTGGTGGCCAGGGTGCTGCTGTTGTACGGGTCGATCTCGACGATGTAGCCATAGGTGCTGGCTTCGTTACGGTAGTCGTCGGTGGCGGCGGCACCCTTGACGGTCACGTCGAAACGGGCGAATTCATCGGCGACTTCGGTACTGTCACCGGCAGCGCTTTCCCACTTGTACTGGCCACTGGAGGTGCCGACGCCGATGCGGCGCTGGTCTTCCGGGCGGGTGCCCTTGTTGACGAAGATGCCCGGCCAGTTCTCTTCGCAGGTCAGGTAGGTGCCCCACGGGGTGTAGCCGTTGCCGCAGTTGTTGTTGGTGCCGCGGCAGTGGGTGCCGTCGGCCGAATACTTGGTCTTGACGTGGTCGGTGCCGCGCAGCGGCCCGGTCAGCTCCATGCGCGAGGCGGTAGTGAAGCGGCGGTTGAGCGGGTCGTTATCGACTACCTGCCAGCGGCCGTTGACCTTCTGCAGGCGTACCACGCCAGCGCCGTGGGCGTTGATTTCCTTGCGCACTTCTTCGGCCGGGCGCTTGCCGCTGGCGTCGGTGGTCGGGCCGTTGGGGTGCAGGGCAGCGGTGTCGATGTATTCGAAGTTGATCGCCAGCAGGCCGTCTTCAGAGCTGCCGTTGATCGGGAAAAAGTGCATGCCGTCGTGGTGCATGCCCATGGCATTGGCCTGGTCGGTCGAGGTGTTGCTGCCGTCCGATTTCCACGGGTTGCCGTTGCTGTTCAGCGGCGTGCCCCAAGGGGCCAGCACGTAGGCGCTGTAGCCGGCAGCAACCACGCAGGCGTCGGTGCGCGAGCCTGGGATGGATTGGAAGCCCAAGGCCAGTTTTGGCTCTTCGGGTTCGGTCACAGGCGGTTGAGTCACCGGTGGCTCGGTTGTGCCCGGATCGTCATCGGAGCCGCCACCACTGTCGAAGCAGCCGGTCAGGCCGGTACCGGCAATCATGGCAATGGCGGCGCCCAGGCTGCCGCGCATCACGCTGCGACGGCTCAGGTAAGCGTCCATGACGCTGGCCATCGGCAGGTTGCCGCTGTGGTTGCGGTCCAGGTTATCGCCGGTATCTCGACTCATCAGGGTGTCCTTGTAGTGGCTGAGTTAGAGGAAACCGCGACTTTAGGGCGCTACTGTGATGATTCATTGGCAGAATTATTAACGGGTTTTTAAAACTGTAAGTTCTTATTGCAAATAAAGTCAGATCAATCTGGAATGATTGTCGGATTTTTGCCATTAAACTGTCATGCCAACGCCGCAACATCCGGGCCCAACGAGAACTCGGATAAGGATGGCGGGCCCGATGGCAAGCAGTGTGAACAGGCGCGAATTGATCAGCTGGATGGGTGTCGGTGCGCTGGCACCGTTGCTCGGCGCCTGCTCTGCGTTGCCAGGGCAGGGGGGAGGCAGCGCCCGTGTGGATCTGCTGTACGTCGCCGACACCCTCGACGCACGCCAACCGGGCCTGCCAGTCGTGCCGGCCACGCGTCTGGGCCCGGTCAGCCACCTGGGCCGGGCGCCGTGGATGACGGGGTCAAGTGCCAGCCTGGCTTACCCTCGGTTGGCGCCTTTGCTCGATGCCAACCAGGCGGCGGGCGTCAAGCTGGGCGGCTATGCCGTGCTTGCGGCGTTGCTGGAGCAACTGCGTGGCGAAGCCGGGCCGGGCAACAGCCTGACCCTGGAGAATGGCCAAGGCTGGAACGGCAGTGGCCTGGCCTACCTCACCCAGGGCGAAAGCGGTGTACAAGGCAGCCAGTTGCTGGGCAGCGAGGCGCGGGTAAGCAGCGATGAACGCGTGCTCTGGCCCCAGCGCAGCGCGGCGCTTTACCGCCAGTCTTCCGCTATCACCCTCGCTGCCGGGCTCACGGGCGATCAGCGCAAGTCGCTGAACCTTGAGGCCCTGCACGTCTTCGACCGCGGTGGTGCGCGCATCGCTGTGGTCGGCGTCACAGACCCGTACGCCCAGGACCAGAAAGCCTCGCTGAAACAGTGGTACCAGTCACTGCTGCCGACCTTCGAGCAGGCCCGTCGCCAGGCCGACCTGGTCGTGGCGATGGCCGATGTCGGCACCGGGCCAGGCCTGTGGCTGGCTGAGCGGCTGACAGAAGTCGACGTACTGCTTTGTGCCCGTGGCCAAGACCTGTGGCCAGCACCGGTACAGGCCACCCAGGCCAGTGGCCGGCGGGTGCCGGTGCTGTTCGCCGGCTGCCGTGGTAGCGGTGCATTCCGTTTACGTTGCCAGCAGGTCGCCGGGCAATGGCAGTTCGACGGGCAATTCTTCCCGGCTTTTGAGCGCTACCTGGCCCCCGCCGCGCAGATGCGCGCCAGCCAGTTGCGGGATGAACTGCACCAGCAACGTGCCGGCCACGCGGCATGGCTCGACCAGCCACTGGCGCACGCGCCGCAGGCCCTGTGGCGGCGCGACACCCGTGGCGGCAGTTGGGACCGCCTGCTGCACCAGGCTTTGGCTGATGACGGCAGCATGCCAGTGCTACTGCCAGGCCTGCGCTACGACTACCCGCTGGCGGCGGGCGAAGCCATTACCCGCGAGCACCTGATCAGCCTGACCGGTGGTTACCCTGCACCGGTAGTCGAGGCCCCGGCCCGGCAAGTCGAACAGGTGCTGGAGAACGCCGCCGAGCAACTGTTTGGTGACCCGCTGCTGCTCGACAACAGCCAGGACCTGCCGCGCTGGCAGGGTCAGGCCTGGCGTGTGAGCTACAGCCCGCAAGGCAAGCGCATCACTGGTGTCGAAGCGCTGCAGGGCCAGTGCCGCACCTTTGGCCTGCAATTCGAAGCCCGGGCGGGCGAGCCCCTGTGGCAACGTGTCGAGGGCTGGCTGGCGCGGCAGAAGGCCGACTGGCAGCTGGCAGCACTGCAACTGCCCGAGGTGCGCTACGTGCAAGGCCACCCAGGCTGGCACCCGCGGCAGGCTGTTTCGTGAGCCTGGTTTCACGCGTGATGACCGGCGGCCTGCTGACCCTGGCCGGCTGGCTGGCCGCCCAATGCGTGCTGCAGCTGGGGCGCCAGCCGCAGCCGGCCAGCCCGGCGCAGGTCGCCGCTACCCCGCTGCCAGGCCTGCTGATTGGCCACTGGCAGCCCGCCGCGGATGACGGCGCAATCGCCATCACCCGCCTGCCTTTGCAGTACCTCGGCGGCCTCAAGGCCCAACCGCTGTCGGCCAGTGTGGTAGTGCTGCGCTACGGCCAGCAGGTGCGCACACTCGGCCGTGGGCAGCGCCTGGCACCCGGCATCGTATTGCAGGACATCGACGCCGATGGCCTGATTTTCGACAACCAGGGGCGGCGCGAACGCCTGCCCTGGCCGCCACGCCCCGCCGTGACCGGCTTCAAGCGCCAAGGATGAATGATGTTTGCCAGATACTGCGTGGCTGCGGCCTTGAGCCTGGGCCTGTCACTCGCCTGGGCAGAAGAGCCGGAAACCTTCGATGACAACGGCACGCCGTTGTACGAGGTGAACTTCGTCGACACCGAACTGGGCGAATTCATCAACAGCGTGTCGCGCATCACTGGCACCACCTTCATCGTCGACCCGCGGGTCAAGGGCAAGGTCACCGTGCGCACCGTCGACCGCCACGATGCCGATGCCATCTACGACATCTTCCTCGCCCAGCTGCGCGCTCAGGGCTACGCCGCTGTCGACCTGCCCAACGGCAGCGTGAAGATCGTTCCTGACCAGGCCGCACGCCTGGAGCCGGTGCCGGTCGAGCCAGCGGGCAAACAAGGCGAGGGCAGCGATAGTGTGGCCACCCGGGTGTTCAATGTGCGCAATGCCGCCAGCGAACAGATGCTCGGCATCCTCAAGCCGCTGATCGACCCCCGCGTTGGCGTGATCACGCCGTACCCCGCGGCCAACCTGCTGGTGGTCACCGATTGGCGCAGCAACCTGCAACGCATCGACAGCCTGCTGCGCCAGCTCGACCAGGTCAGTGACGAGCCGCTGCAGGTAATGCCGCTGCGCCATGCCAGCGCTGTCGACACCGCCCAGTTGCTCACCCGCCTGCTGGCCCGCGAGCAAGGCGTCGACAGCACGCAAGTGGTCGCCGACCCGCGCAGCAATGCCTTGCTGGTACGCGGCAGCACCGAGCGGGTGCGGGCATTGCTCGGCCAGCTCGACCGCCCCAGCGACAACCAGCACAACAGCAATACCCAGGTCATGTACCTGCGCCACGCCAATGCGGCTGAAGTGGTCAAGGTGCTGCGCGGCCTCAGCCAGGAAGGCGCAGTGCCTGGCGAAGCGGCAGGCGAAGGAGAGGGCAAGGAGCGCCCGGTGATGGCTGCCGCCAGCGACTCCGGCATCCGTCTTGAATACGAAGAAGGCACCAATGCCGTGGTCATGGTCGGCCCCGACAGCGAACTGGCGGCCTACCGCTCGATCGTCGAACAGCTGGACATCCGCCGCGCCCAGGTGGTGGTCGAGGCGATCATCGCCGAGGTGTCCGACAGCCGCGCCCAGGAGTTGGGCGTGCAGTGGTTGTTCGCCGATGAGAAGTTCGGCGCCGGCATCGTCAACTTCGGCAGCAACGGGGTAAACATTGCCAACATCGCCGGCGCTGCCGCCAGTGGCGACAACGAGGCACTGGGTGACCTGCTGTCGTCCACCGCCGGGGCTACGGCCGGCTTTGGCCATATCGGCGGCGGTTTCAACTTCGCCATGTTGATCAACGCCCTCAAGGGCAAGAGCGGCTTCAACCTGTTGTCGACACCAACCCTGCTGACCCTGGACAACGCCGAGGCGTCGATCCTGGTCGGCCAGGAGGTGCCTTTCGTGACCGGCTCGGTCACCCAGAACAACGCCAACCCTTACCAGACCATCGAGCGCAAGGAAGTCGGCGTGAAACTGCGCATCAAGCCGCAGATCAACATCGACAACAGCGTGCGCCTGGACATCGTCCAGGAGGTCTCGTCGATTGCCGATTCCAGGGCCGCCAGCGACGTGATCACCAACAAGCGCGAGATCAAGACCAAGGTCATGGTCGAAGACAACGGCCTGGTCATCCTCGGCGGGCTGATCAGCGACGAACTCAGCACCAGCGACCAGCGCGTGCCGTTTCTGGGTGACATTCCCGGCCTGGGCCGGCTGTTCCGTTCCGATGCCAGCAAGAACACCAAGCAGAACCTGATGGTGTTCATCCGCCCGCGCATCCTGCGCGATGGGCCGAGCCTGGCAGGCCTGAGCGAAGACAAATACCGCACCTTGCAGCAGACCACGCCGTTGCAGTTGCCCGACCTGGCCGAGGGCACGCCGTTGCTGCAGGTGTTCCCCGCCAGCCGTGCGCGCCTTGAAGGCGGTAACTGGTGATGTTGCCTTATCGGCTGGCCCGGCAGGCCGGGTTGGCCATGGCTGCGGCTGAAGAAGGCTGGCAGCTGTGGCTGCGCAGCGACGCCGACAGCGACCAGCTGCAGGAATTGCTGCGCGTGCATGGCCGGCCCATGGCGCTGGAATACCTTGAGCCTGCGGAGTTCGACAAGCGCCTTGGCCAGCTTTATGAAGCCGGCCAAGGCGCGACCGAAGCGCTGATCGAAGGTATCGGCGAGCAGGTCGACCTCGACAGCCTGATGAGCGAAATGCCGCGTATCGAGGACTTGCTCGAAAGCGACGACGAAGCCCCGGTGATCCGCCTTATCAACGGCTTGTTCGGCCAGGCGCTGCGGCTGCGTGCCTCGGACATTCACATCGAAACCTTCGAGCAGAGCCTGGTGGTGCGCTTGCGCGTCGATGGCCACCTGCGCGAGGTGCTGCGGCCACCGCGGGCACTGTCGGCGATGCTGGTGTCGCGGATCAAAGTCATGGCACGGCTGGACATTGCCGAGAAACGCCAGCCTCAGGATGGCCGCATCACCTTGCGCGCGGCAGGTCGGGAAGTGGACGTGCGGGTGTCGACGCTGCCTGGCATCCACGGTGAGCGTGTGGTGATGCGGGTGCTCGACAAGCAGGCCAGCCTGCTGGCGCTAGGCAATTTGGGCATGCCCGCTGCCGTGCTGCAGGGCTTGCGCAGTTGCCTGGCGCGGCCCAACGGCATCGTCCTGTCCACCGGCCCGACCGGCTCGGGCAAGACCACCACGCTGTACGCCAGCCTCAACAGCCTCAATGACGGCAGCCGTAACATCCTCACCGTCGAGGACCCCGTGGAATACGCCATCGCCGGCATTGGCCAGACCGCCATCAACCCACGTGCGGGGTTGACGTTCGCCAGTGGCCTGCGCGCCATTCTGCGCCAGGACCCGGACGTGATCATGCTGGGTGAAATCCGCGACCAAGAGACCGCGCAGATCGCCGTGCAGGCCAGCCTCACTGGCCACCTGGTGCTGTCGACGCTGCACACCAACAGCGCGGTGGGTGCAGTCACGCGCTTGCGCGACATGGGCATCGAGCCGTTCCTGATCGCCTCGTGCCTTCGCGGTGTGCTGGCCCAGCGGCTGGTCAGGCGGCTGTGCCAGTGTGCGGTTGCGCAACCCTTGCAGCCGGCCGAACGCGCCCTGTGGCCGGAACTGGCGGCACTGCACAGCAGCTATCACGCGGTCGGTTGCGAGCACTGCCAGGGCAGCGGGTATGTCGGCCGCCTGGGGCTTTATGAATTCATCGAACTGGATACCGGCCTGGTCGGCCTGCTGTACGACGGTGCCAGCGAACTGGCCATGCAGGATTACCTGGCCGAGCGCCGGCAAAGCCTGGTGGCGATGGCCAGCGACTGCCTGGCCCGCGGCGAAACCAGCCTGGCCGAAGTGCTGCGTGTGGTGCAGGGCTGACCGATGCCGACCTTTCGCTACCAAGCCGTCGACCTCGCCGGCAAGACCCACAAAGCCAGCCTGCAGGCTGACAGCGAACGCCATGCACGCCAGCTGCTGCGCGAGCAGGGCTTGTTCCCGCGGCAACTGCAACGGCATGAAGCCGGCAGCCGCCAACCGCGCCGCCAACGCCTGAGCCGGGCCCAGCTGTGCGAGCTGACCCGCCAGCTGGCAACCCTGACCGGTGCCGGTATCCCGCTGGTCGATGCGCTGGCCACGCTTGAACGGCAACTGCGCGAACCGGCCTTGCATGGCGTGTTGGTGGCCTTGCGCGGCTCGCTGGCTGAAGGCCTCGGCCTAGCCCGCAGCCTTGCCCGTCAAGGGGCGCCTTTTACCGGTTTGTACTGCGCGCTGGTCGAGGCCGGCGAGCGCTCCGGGCGCCTGGCCCAGGTGCTGACCCGGCTGGCCGATCACCTCGAGCAGGTGCAGCGCCAGCAGCACAAGGCGCGCACCGCACTGATCTACCCCTGCGTGCTGATGGGCGTGTCGCTGGCAGTGGTGGTCGGCCTGATGACCTTCGTCGTGCCCAAGCTCACCGAACAGTTCGCCCACGCCGGGCAGAGCCTGCCGTTGATCACCTCGCTGCTGATCGGCCTGAGCCAGGGCTTGGTGCATGCAGGCCCGTGGCTGCTAGGGCTGGCGCTGGCTTTCGGCGTGCTGGGCAGCTGGCTGCTGCGCACGCCGCAGTGGCGCCTGCGCCGCGACGAACTGCTGCTGCGCCTGCCGCGCATCGGCCTATTGCTGCAGGTGCTGGAAAGCGCCCGCCTGGCACGCAGCCTGGCGATCCTCTGCAGCAGTGGCGTGGCCCTGCTCGAAGCGTTGCAGGTGGCCACCGAAACCGTTGGCAACCGGCGCATTCGCCTGGCCATGGAGCAAGTGCGCCAGCAGGTGCAGGGCGGCACCAGCCTGCACCGCGCCCTGGATGCCAGCCAACAGTTCCCGCCATTGCTGGTGAACATGGTCGGCAGCGGCGAGGCCAGCGGCACCTTGGCCGACATGCTCGAACGCGTCGCCGACGACCAGGAGCGCGGTTTTGCCCGCCAGGTGGACACCGCCATGGCGCTTTTCGAACCCCTGATGATCCTGGTGATGGGCGCCGTGGTGCTGTTCATCGTGCTCGCGGTGCTGTTACCGATCATGCAACTCAACCAGGGCCTGCAACTGTGAAAACAAGGAGTACTTCCATGCAGCATCGACGCAACCGCCAGCGCGGCTTCACCCTGATGGAAATCATGGTGGTGATCTTCATCATCGGCCTGCTGATCGCCGTGGTCGCGCCCAGCGTGCTGGGCAATCAGGACAAGGCCATGAAACAGAAAGTCATGGCCGACCTGGCGACCCTGGAGCAGGCGCTGGACATGTACCGCCTGGACAACCTGCGCTTCCCCAGCAACGAACAGGGACTGGCCGCGCTGGTGAAAAAACCGACCCAGGAGCCCCTGCCACGCAGCTGGCGCAGCGACGGCTATGTGCGCCGCCTGCCGGAAGACCCATGGGGCACCCCATACCAGTACCGCATGCCCGGTGAGCATGGGCGGGTCGATGTGTATTCGCTGGGCGCCGATGGGGTGCCCGGTGGCGAAGGCCAGGATGCTGACCTTGGTAACTGGGCGTTGTGACCGATGCGCGACCAGCGTGGCTTCAGCCTGCTCGAATTGCTGGTGGTTCTGGCGATTGCTGGGCTCATGACCGGCATGGCGGTGGCCTGGCTCGACAGTGGCAAGGCCAGCGTCGACCAGGCGCTGCAACGGCTGGCCGTGGAAACCCGCAGCCAGGCGGCGCTGGCCCGGCATGCCGGGCAACTGCGTGGGCTGCGCTGGACCGGTCAGCGACCGGAGTTCGTGCGCCGTGAAGGCGACGGCTGGGTGGTCGAGGCAGGCGCCCCGCTTGATTGGCCAAAGGGCCTGCGCCCTGACTGGCCGGCCAGCGCGCAGCCACGTGTTCTGTTCACGCCGCAGGGCTGGGCGCAGCCGGGCTCGGTGCACTGGCGCTGGGCGCAAGGCCGCCAGCGTTGGGAGTGGGGCCGTGACGGCCAGTTGCGTGTGGCGATGGCGCCATGAGACGCAAGCAGCGCGGGTTCACCTTGCTGGAAGTGACCGTGGCCCTGGCGATCGCTGCGGTGCTGGCGGTCATCACCAGCCAGGTGTTGCGCCAGCGCCTGGCGGTGCAGGCCAACGTGCAGCAGCATCGTCTGGGCGTGCTCTGCGCTCGGGAGCTGCAGGCGCGCTTTGCCGTCGAGCAGTATTGGCCGGCCAGCAACCAGGTCGATGGCGTACTCAGTCAAGGTGGCCAAGCCTGCCATTGGCAAATGCAGCTGCGCCGCACCGGCGTGCGCGACCTGCGCCGTGGCGAGCTGCAGCTGTATGCCGACCGCGACCAGCGCGTGCCGTTAGGGCAGTACACCCTGTTTCTGGAGCAGCCATGATTGGCAACGCTCGTGAAACTTGCGCGGACCTTGTGGGAACGGTTTTACCCGCGAAGCAGGCATCGCGGTGCATGGCACCGGCTTTGCCGGTGTTCGCGGGTGAACCCGCAACCGCAGGGGGGCAGTGTCTGCCCCTGAAACGGCGTCAGGCGGGCCTGACGCTAATCGAACTGATGGTGGCCATGGCCCTGACCGCGCTGCTCGGGGTCATGCTGGCGGCGTTGGTCAACGGCTGGCTCAAGGTGCGCGAGCGGCTACAGGTAAACACGCAGGAAACCAGCGTGCTGGAGTTCTGTCTGGCCCTGGAACGGCGCTTCGACAGCCCGGTGTTGCGCCGCCTGTATGAACAGCGTCTGCCCCTGGCCAGTCGCTGGTTCGACTGGCAGGCCGACCGCCAGCAGTTGCTGTGGGTGGCCGCCGCCGCCTTGCCCGAGGCCGAAGGCGGCTCGCGCCTGCAACGCCAGCGCGTGCGCTTTGATGTGCGTGATCAGCGCCTGCTGTTGGAGAGCTCCGCCGATCTCTACGCCGCCAGCGAGCCGCGCTGGGTGCTGCGCGAGCAACTGCCGCGTGTCAGCGCCATCAATATTCTTTACCACCAGGGTGGTCGCTGGCTGCCCTGGCCCTCCGACCAACCCGCGCACCCCGGCCGTGGCGTGCGCCTGGAATTGCAGCGTGATGGAGCACCCTATGTCTGCACCTTCATCCTCCCTTGGGGGCGTTCATGACGTTTGAATGGCGCCGCGCTACGCCAGCGCGACCGTGGTTACTGCTGCGCCCGGGCGAAGTCTGGGACTGGCTACTGGTCGAGGCAGGTGTCACCCAGCGCCAAGGGCAGGGCGAGCCACCGGCGAACCTGCAGGCACGGGTGGCACTGATCGTCCCTGGCGAATGTTGCAGCCAGTTTCAGCTGGCTGCGCCTCCCGGGATCAAGCGTGACGAGTGGCCGTTGTTGCTGGAGGACCGCTTGCTGCAGAACCCGGATGAAGTGCTATGTGCCTGCCTTTCACGGCAGGCAGGGCAATTGCACCTGATGGCGGTGGAGCGTCGATTGCTGGAGCCGTGGCGCGAGCAATGTGCCGAGTGGGGGCTGCAGGTCGAGTGCTGCTGGGCCGAGTTCCAGCTGCTGCCCACTCCCGAGCCGGGCAGCGCATGGCAATGGCAGCGCACAGCGGACGTCTCCCTTTGCAAAGGGCGGGGCGAGGACGGAGTTGAACATTGGCTGGCCTGGCCCGCAGCGTTGGGCGAGCTGCCGCAGCAGCCTTGGTCGGGCCTGCACAAGCACGGGGTGACCAGCACTTGGCCCAGCTCATTGGCGGCACTCGACACATTGCCCAGCCTGTTTGATCGGCCCCGCCGGGCGCGTTCCCTATCACGGGTATCGCCGCAACAACTGCGCTTGCTTGTCGCTTGCCTGATGCTGGCCTCTGTGTGGGCCGGCCTCTGGCTGGGCCAGCAATGGCGGCAGGCGCAAACCTGGCGTGCGCAGGTGCTGGCGGTGACCGGAGAACAGGCCAGCGCCCGGCAAGCGGCGCAGGCCCTCAAGCGTATGCGGGAAACCGAACTGCAACAGCATTTGCGCGAACGTCAGCTCGAAGACCTGCAGGCACGTCTGCAAGCGTGGCTGCATGAGCACCCGTCCTGGCGCCTGCGTGCCGTGCGTTTCGATGGCCAACGTTGGCACCTGCGCCTGGATGGCGATGGCGCCGCGCCGCCGTGGACCGAGATGGCCAGCGCTGTGGGCGCTGCTGTGCAGGTACAGGACGGGCAGGTGGTGTTCGACCTGGGAGCAGCCACATGAATCGGGCCTGGATACAGCGTCATCGCCTGCGCCTGGCATGGGCCCTGATTGGCTGCCTGCTGGGCTTGTTGGCCGTGCGTGAAGGCCTGGCGCAATGGCGTGACCTGAGCCTGTGGCGCGAACTGGCAGCTCAAGCCGCAAACATTCAGGGCGGCCCGGGTGTGAGCCTGGAGCGCTTGCGCCAGTCAGCCCAGGCCCGGCGAATCGATCTGACTGACGTCGATGTGCAAGGCAAAAACTGGCAACTGCGGGGTCAGGTAGCGGATGAGCGTGTGTTGCAGGGCTGGTTGCAAAGCCTGCGTGCGGAAGGTGTGCAGCCTTTGCAGTGGGGGCTTGAGCAGGATACCAAGGGCCTGCGCTTGGACCTGGTGCTGCAGCCATGAACCGTCGCGGGCTGTTGTGGTGCGTGATGGTGTTCTCCTTGACCTTGCTGGTGGAGTTGCCGGCCGCTTGGGTGGCGCGCGGAGTTGGCCTGCCGGCACGTGATGTCAGCGGCAGCTTGTGGCATGGCCAGGCACAGCAGTTGGGGCCGTTCGGGCCGCTGCGCTGGGCATTGCGGCCATGGCGCATGCAGGCCGATGCACAGCTCGGTTTCCAGGGCCAGGCCTGGCAATTGCGCGCCGAAGGCTGGCCATGGCGCTGGCGGCTGGAAGCTGCGGCATTGGCCGCCCAGGCAACAGTGCTGACGGATTACCGCCTGGCCGGGCAGTGGCAAGGGGGGCTGCGCTTGCAGGGCGCGGGGCGCCAGTGTCGCAGTAGCGAAGGGCGGCTGAGTGTTACTGACTTGGCCTTGAGTGAGCCATGGTCGCTGGGGTTGGGGCAGGGCTGGGTGGAAATGGATTGCCGCGCTGGCTGGCGTTTGCGTGGGCAATTGGCGCAGCAGGGGCAGCATGAGCTGAAGCTGGATGCTGACCTTGCGGGGCGTAAGGCTCAGGTGATGTTCGACTTGCAGAGTGAGGCGGCGCTGACGCCGTTGCTGCGAGGCGTGCAGTGGTTGGGGCCGCAGGCCCTGGTGGGGCGGCGCGAGGTGCGTTGGTAGGTTGGGTGAGGGATTGGGGGAGGGCCACCATGTGCCTGCCTTGAGATGTTCAGCGCCTGTAAGATCGAGCGCCGCCCGCGCGGCGCATCGCGGATAAATCCGCTCCTACATCTGTTGCAACGTGCCGAACCTGTTACGCCATGGTTGCCAGCCTTGGCGCATGACTTGAGCCGTGTAAACCGGCTGACAACCATGGCCTTACAGGCGTGGCACGTTGCAACAGATGTAGGAGCGGATTTATCCGCGATGCGCCGCGCGGGCGGCGCTCGATCTTACAGGCGCTGAACATCTCAAGGCAGGCACCTGCGCGCCTCCCCCCTTATTTCACCTTACCCTGCACACTGGAAACCCACTGCTCACTCCGGCTATGCCCACTGGTCCTCAGCAACCCCAGGTCCAGCGCATTCTCGCCATCTGCAGCCCCCTTACCCTTGGCCATCTCGGCAATCGCCGTGCCCAGGTCAACCGGCGAATTGGACGCATCGATCGATACATCCCGACGGTAATCATTGCCACTCAAGGTTTCCTGGCTCACCGAGCCGGCATCGAGCGCTACCGCACCCTTGGCCGACTGCAGGCGTGCGCCAACCAGCTGTGCTTCGCCCCCCACCTTCAACTCGACACCGTCACTGCCCTTGAGAACCGCCTGTTGCGCCACACTGTCGCGCTGCACATGCGACACCTCAAGGCTGAAGGTCGGCGAGAAGCCTGGGTCGGCCTTGCTCAACGCCGAGCCGGCTTTTTCCTTGACCTTGCCACCCAGTGGCCCGGCCAGCGAGGTGGCGGCGTTGACGTAACCCTGCGGGTTCTTTTCCTGGCTCAGGCGTGCATCGCCCTTCACTGTCAGGCTGTCGACGCTGTCCTTGCGGCTGGCGATGCGCAGGTCGCCATCGATCGCGCCGGTGATGCGCCCGGCTTCCAGGCTGGCACCTTCGATACGGGTATCACCACGGCTTTGCAGGTCGATGGTTTCGGCGCGCAAGTTGCTGGCGTTCCAGGTCTGGTTGTCGCGCTTGTCCAGCTCGACCTTGGCGCGGCCATGCAGGCCTCGGGTGTGGGGGGTACCTGTGGCCATGTTGAAACCGGCCCCGGCGCTGATGTCGAGGTTGTTGCGCTGCTCCTGATTGGAAGAAGCCTCGATCAGCATGCCGCCGCGGGACGCATCGAGTTCGATCTGCTCGGCTGATGCCTGCAGGCCTTGAAGGTGCAGGGCAATGTCTTCGCGAGCGCGGCTGCTGAGGGTCAGCTTGCCGGCACTGGCGAATTGGGCATCGACAGCCTGACGGGAGTTTTCATCCTGCTTGCCATGGGTGAAATGGCCACCGATGCCACCGCCTTTGGTGTCGCCCCTCTTGCCTGCCAGCTCCAGGCCACCGCCGAGTTTGCCGCCTGCAGCTTGCTGGGTGTCGTTGCCTGCCTTGACCTGCAGGCGACCGTCACTGTGCACGAGAATGCCGCCGGCCTTGGCCTCGCGATTGCCAATACGGGTGCCTTCGAGCGACAGATCACCCACGCTGCTGAGGCGTACCTCACCCTTGGCGTCGATCTGTGCCACGCGAGCCTTGGTTTGCTCGGCCAGCTGCTGCGTGTTGTCGAGATAGCCGCGGCCGTCGAAGCCGGTGCTGCCAGGGCGGTTGCCGACCTTGGCCCACGCGTTGCCGTCAAGCTGGCGGGTCAGTTGCTCGGCGTGGTCGCTGGCCTGGGTCAACGACAGGCTGCCAGCGCTGTGGATGACCACTTTGCCTTCGCCACCGTTCATGCGTGTGCCTTCATAGCGGCCATCGCTTCCCAGCTGGACCTGGATGCCCTGTTGCCCATACAGGCTGCCGGGCACTGCGGTACTGGCCGTGGCGTGTTTGTCCAGCGAGCCCCCCTTGCCTGCGGCGCGCACGTTCACGTCACTTCCAGCGCTGGTGTCCACGCGCAGGTCACCGCCATAGGCCAAGCGCTGCACGCTGTCCTCCTGGGTGTTTTCGGCGGCGCGCACCGTATGCTCCTGGGCATCGATCTGCAATTTGCCGGCCTCTGCACGCCAAGCGGTACCTTCGTCGTCGATCCTCTCGGCCTTGGCCTCGACTTTCGCGCCAGACAGCTCGCTGACCTGGGCGATGCCTCGGCGCTGGTTCTCCAGGCGCTTGAGGTGCTCCACGGTCATGTCGGCGCCGACGCTGGGCGCCGCCATCGCGTCTTCGGGCGATGCCTGCTGGAAGCGTGCGGCTTCTTCGCCCTGCACCAGCCGTTCAATCGGCCGGGTCAGGTCACGGTATTCGACACTGGCGCCGAGGCTGCCGGACCACTCGCTGCGTAGTTCTTCGCGCTCGTGGGTGTCCTGGACCGCACGGTTGTCGATGCGCTTGGCAAAGACCTTGAGGGTATCGCCGGCAGTGACCCGTGCGGCTTCGGTAACCAGTTCGTCCGCTTCGAGCTTCAGGTTGCCACTGGCCTGCAGCTCGCTGCGTTGGGCCTTGCTGTCGCGTTCGGTGACCACGCTGCTGTTGTGATGGCCTTCGAACAGGCTACCCAGGCGGTCGATGCCGCCCGTGACGGTCAAACCACCGCCGCTCTGGCTTGCGCGGGTGGTCGATTCGCGCTCATTGCGGGTGGCGCCCAGTGTCAATTGCCTGGCCTTCACGTCGAGGTCGCCAGCACTGGCCTGGACTGTGGAACCGTTGACCTGCAGGTGTGCCTCGCTGGCCAGGCCAACCGTGGCGCCCTTCAGCTCGCTGGCAACCTGCGTGGTGTCGCGCACCTTTTCGTGGCGAGTGCTCACTTCATAGGCCACGCCTGCCGCGTACTGGCGCGACTCCGGCTTGCCGTCTTCGGCGTTCTGGGTTTGCCGGGCACTGGCAGTCAAGCCACGTTGCCGATCGCGGGTTTCGCTTTCCTGGACCGTTTGTGCGCTGCCGATCAGCACATCGCCCTTGGCTTCGACCTGCAGATGCGCGCCGGCTTCGACCTTGGCCCCCTGGATGCGCAGCTCATCGGCACTGGCCAGGCGCAGGTTGCTGGACGAGCTGACATCGCTGACCAGCACCTGCTGTTGCCTTGTGGTGTTTTCGTGGTCGCTGCCGATCAGGCCGAACAGCTTGCTGTCGCTTGCGCGTTTGGTGGAGCGGGTACTGCCATGGTCGGCTTCGATGGCCAGTGCGCCTTTTTCGCTGTACAGCACGGCATCCTCCTTGCCGTGCACGGTGCTGCCCTTGATGCTGACCTGGTCGGCGTGGATGTTCAGTTTGCCACCGGCGGTGACGCTGCTGCCGGCAACGCTGCGGCCTTCGGTGTCGTTGCCCTTGCGATCGCCGAAGAAGGTCCCGGAGACCAGGTCGCCACGGTAGTTGCTGTCGTTGCTGCGTTGCTGCAGGGCGGTTGTGCCGACCTCGACTCGCCTGGCGTTGATGTCCATGTCGCTGCGGCTATGCAGGCTGCTGCCTTCGACGGTTAGTGTGTCTTTGGCTTTGACCGTCATGCGTTGGGCACTCAATGCGCTGGGCCGTGCGCGCTCTGTGTACGTGTCGGTGTCGCTATCACCGCGCCAGAGGTCCTTGCGATGGCGCACCTGCTCTTTGAACTGCGTGCTGTCGATACCGGCGGCGATGTCCAGGTTGGCGCCGCTGTCGAGGGTTACGTCACCACCTGCCTTCACCTGGGCGGCGACCAGGCGCATGTTGGCGCCGGACTGCAGCGTGATGCTGTCGCTGCCTTCCAATTGCACACCGCGTTGCTGGCGCTCGGTGGTGGTGCTGTTGCGGCTGTAGGTTTCGCGGGTGATGAACAGGAACTTCTTGTTCCAGCTGTCGCGGTCGTGGCCAATGTTTTCACGGGTCTTGGCGTCCAGGGTGAGCTGCTTGCCAGCCTTGGCTTCGATATGCTCGGCCTTGCCGTCGACGGCGCTCAACGTCAGGTCATCGGCGGCTGTAAGCTGCAAACTGCCGCGTTCGCTGTGCAGTTCGGCAGGCTGGTCGGCCTCGCCACTGACGTGCAATGAGCCAGCCGAGTGGATGGCGATGCCGCTGTCAGCCTTGGCCTTTACCGGCCCCATGCGTACCCCGGCACCTTCGGCGGTGCTGACCACCCGAATACGCCCGGCGCGCATGGCGCCGAACAGGTTGGCGTCGATGCTCGACGGGGTGCCCGGCAGGTGTTCGAGGACCTGGCCATCGGCATGGGCGATGCGATTGCGGCCAACGGTCACGTTGAGGTCACCCTTGGCCATGAGCAAGCCCTGCTGGTCCACCTTGGGGGCAATGAGCTCAAGCGCACCCTCGGCATTGCTCTGGCCGCCCTGCAGCACCTGTAAAGTGCCACCGGCATTCAATGTGTTGAAGTTTTGCAACTGCTCATCCTGCAATTCAGGTGTGCCGACCACGAACCCTGCGCGGGTGGTGTTGATGAAACTGCCGCCATTGAGGGTGATCCCGTTGGGGTTGGCGAGAATGTAGTCGGCGGGGCGGCCGAAGATTTCCTGCGGGCCTTCGATCAGCGAGGCATTGCGGCTGATCACCTCGTTGAGAATGGTCGACGCCGCCTGGCCCTGGAATTGCGGGTTGGCGGCCAGTGCGCCGGCCAGTTGCGACTGGCCGCCCTGCAGGGCGTTGTTCAGCACCACACCGGGTTGTGCGACGTTGTAGTCGAGGAACTGGTTATGCGACAGGCCACTGGCGTTGGGTGGGACGATGTCGATCACCGGTACGCCGTGATCGTTGTTGATGATAGGGGTGCCTGCGGGGCCGCTGGCGGCCTCCAGGCCCCCTTGCGCGAAAGCGCTGGTGGGCCCGAGCAGCGCGAGGAAGATGGCCCAGCGTAAGGTATCCGGGCGAGTAGACGGTAACGGCGAGCGTTTATGCATGTTCTCGTTCTCTTTGTTGTGGGGAATCAGAGGCTCAAGGTGCATTCCAGTACCCAGAAGCCAGGCTCCAGTCCGGAGCGAGGCAGGTCGCTGGTGTAGAGGGCGCGTTGGTAGTCCAGGCGCAGTCGAGTGTCGGGCAGGCTCAGCTCGATGCCGGCGGCTGCGCCTGCCAGGCGTTGCGAGGGCTTGCCAGCGGCTGGCCGGGCCCACCCCACATCCAGCCCGAAATAAGGGCGTATCTGCAGGGGCTGAGCCCACTTCGTTGGCAGGGGTTGGCTGAAGGTGTTGCGCCAGGCTGCACCGCTGGCAGCGGAGTAGGTGCGCAGGCGAAAGCCCCGTACGGTCGAATCGTCGCTGACCAGCAGTTGTTCGACGGCAGGCAGCGCGTCACTGCTGTACTGCAGGGCCAGTTCGCTTTGCCAGCGCCAAGGCGCGTTCGCCGGCCCCTGGCGCAGGTGCAGCAGGCTGGCGCGGTACTTGCGATAGTCTGGGCGCAGGCGCTCTACGCCCAGTGGCGACTCATCGGCACCGAACCAGTCCAGGCCTTGGGCAATGCCCACATATCCGTTCCAAAGCCCACCTTCGAGCCACAGCAGGTTGATGCCAGCCTCGAGGCTGGTGAGCGTCGGGCTTTGCTGGGTGACAACGGCGCCAGCGCTGCGGTTGATCAACTGCTTGCGGTCCAGCCTTGTGCTGGCGCTGAGCAGGCCTTGCTGGTTGCGCCACAGCACCCGCTCGACGCTCAGGCCTTGGTAGCTGCTGCTGCCTTCGCTGGTTTGCCGGCTGTGGGGCAGCGGGGCGTCGTAGGCTAGTTGGCTGGCGTTGAGGGCAAAGGTCCAGGGACCGTAAGGAACGCTGTAATACAGCGTGATGCCTTGGGTCTGGCCGGGGGCGCGGAAGACGTTGGACAGCAGTGAAACACGCAGGTCGTCATTCAGCCTCAGCGGGCTGTCCAGGCCAAGGCTCAGGTTCAGGCGGTGGCGGCCAGTGAGTTCACTGCCGCGGTTGTCCAGGCGGCTGTCCAGGTGCCATCGCGAGCCAGCCCTCTGCGGTTGCACCACCACCCGGGTGCCACCCTGCAGCTCGCCCGGCAGCAGGTCCATGCCCAGTTCATAGGCTCGCAGGCGGTTGAGTTGGTCGAGCCCTTGCTCCAGGTCGGGCAAGTACAGGGGGTGGCCCAGTACGCCGGGGAAGGCGCCGCTCAGTGACAGGGGTAACGCCGGGCCAGCGAGCTCGATGGACTCGACAAAGCCTTCGACGATCACGATATCCAGTGGTGCGTCATCCCGAGGCGGCTGGCGCAGGTAGGGTCGGCTGGTCGGAAAGCCCGCGCTGACATACAACTGGGTGATGCCCCTGAGCAGGCGATTGATGTCATCGATGCCCATGCAGGGCAGCACCCGCTCGCGCAGGGCGGGCTCAAGTGCCTGATCCGCAAGCTGACGATTGCCAATGATGCGCAGGCCGGATACGGCCCAGCACTGGCTGTTGGCCGTGAGGGTGGGGGCCTGCTCGCGGCTCTCGGGCGAGGTAGGTAGCTGCCAGCGCTTGAGCCGCTGTTGCTGTTCGAGTTGGCGCAGTGACTGCTGCTGGTCGCGCAGGTGCAGGCTGGCGGGGTCGTCAGCCAGGGCCGTATAGGTGACCAGCAGGCCAGAGAGGCACCGGGCAAGCAGCCTGCTGGCGATGTGGCGGAATCGGCATGGCATGGAACATCCCCGCAAGTGGTGTACGAATCACGTACTCGTTTGCGGGGATGCTAAGAATTGATGCCTTCGCTTGGATGCAGTCTCCGGCTTCAGCAGGGCGTAGGGCGGGTGTGCAATTGAAGTATGAAAGGTCCTACAAGCTCAATCTGAATGTAGGACTATCAGGGGCGAATCTCGATCAAGGTGCCATCACGGACCAGGTCCCACACTTCCTGCATGTCGCGGTTGCGCATGGCGATGCAGCCGTCGGTCCAGTCGAGGGTGTGGAAGTACCACTCGGGGTAGTCATCGTTGATCGGCGTGCCATGGATCATGATCATGCTGCCGGCACTCCAGCCTTCGCGGGTGGCGCGGGCGGCGTCGCTGACGTTCGGGTAGGTGATGTGCATGGCCAGGTTGAAGCGGTCGCTTTCCTTGCGCCAGTCCAGCCAGTAAAGGCCTTCTGGGGTTTTCTTGTCGCCTTCGCGTTCCTTCGGCCCCTTGGGCTGTTTGCCCAGGGAGATGCGGTAGGTCTTCAGCGGCTCGCCGCGGCTGATCAGCTGCAGGCGCCGCTCGGACTTGATCACCAGCACCTTGTCGATCAGCGGTTGCATGGCCGCCTGGGACTGCGACTGGGCCGGCACGGGCGGTTGCGGCTTGCGAATGATGACTTCGGTGAAGGCCGCCTGGGACACCGTGGTAACGCAAAGGCAGAATAGGGCGAACAACCAACGCATGAAGCAGTACCTGCGAGCTTAAGTGGTGGGCGAAACATTCATCGGCGGCAGGTATTCATGGCCAATCGGGTAGTGCTGCCTGATGCGGTCGCGATAATAGCATTCTAGTGTGCGAGTGACGGTGCGGAAAGCCAGCTCGCCCCACGGTATTTCGTGTTCCTCGAACAACCGTACTTCCAGGCTTTCGACCCCGACGGCGAAATCGAGGTCGGCCAGCTCGGCGCGGAAGAACACATGCACCTGGTTGATGTGCGGCAGGTCGAACAGTTGGTACAGGGCCATATCCCCGACCCGGGCACAGGCCTCTTCGACCGTTTCGCGACGGGCGGCCTGGTCGAGGGTCTCGCCGTTTTCCATGAAGCCGGCGGGTAGCGTCCAGAAGCCGCGGCGCGGTTCGATGGCGCGGCGGCACAGTAGCACCTGGCTACCCCAGCTGGGCAGCACCCCGGCGACGATGTTGGGGTTCTGGTAGTGGATGGTCTGGCAATGTTCGCAGACGAACCGAAGGCGGCTGTCGCCTTCGGGGATCCGCTGAATGACCGGCTGGCCGCACGCGCTGCAGAATTTCATGCTTTTCTTCCCTGTAGACCGGGTTATCTTGGCGCGTCAGGCCGGGCTGCCGCAAGCGTGTGGGGCTTGGGTGCTTCGCGGCTTTTGGTGCATCATGCACGGCAGGCTTTGGAAACGAGAGTGCACAATGCTGGACGAGCTACTTCGCCGAATGAGCAACCACCAACCGGCTTCACTGGAAACCGACCGACGGTTCCCCGAGGCGGCGGTACTTTTGCCCATTACCCGCAGCGAAGCACCCGAGCTTGTCTTGACCTTGCGTGCCAAGGGGTTGTCGACCCACGGCGGCGAAGTCGCCTTTCCCGGTGGCCGCCGCGACCCGGAAGACCCGGACCTGGTATTTACCGCATTGCGCGAGGCCGAAGAAGAAATCGGCCTGCCACCCGGCCTGGTGGAGGTAATCGGCCCGCTCAGCCCGCTGATTTCCCTGCACGGCCTGAAAGTGACCCCGTTCGTCGGCTTGATCCCGGATTTCGTCGAATACCGTGCCAACGATGCCGAAATCGCGGCAGTCTTCAGCGTGCCGCTGGAATTCTTCCGCCAGGACCCGCGTGACCACACCCACCGTATCGATTACCAGGGCCGTAGCTGGTACGTGCCCAGTTATCGCTATGGTGAGTACAAGATCTGGGGGCTGTCGGCAATCATGATCGTCGAGCTGGTCAACCTGCTGTATGACGCGGGAATCAGCCTGCATCAACCCCCTGAGCGCTACATCGAAATCTGAGCGGGGCACACCCCGCCATCTGCGTGAACCTCTGAGGAGCGAACATGAAATACCGCCTGGGCGACCATCGGGTCGAATGCCACGCCACAAGCTGGGCCGCACCCAACGCCACCCTGATTGGCAGGGTACGCCTGCAGGCCCGTGCCAGCGTGTGGTTCGGTGCGGTGCTGCGGGGTGACAACGAGCTGATCGACATCGGCGAGGACAGCAACGTCCAGGACGGTAGCGTGATGCACACCGACATGGGCTCGCCGCTGACCTTGGGCAAGGGCGTGACCGTTGGTCACAACGCCATGCTGCATGGCTGCACGGTCGGCGACTACAGCCTGGTTGGCATCAACGCGGTTATCCTCAACGGCGCGCGCATTGGCAAGCATTGCATCATCGGCGCCAACGCGCTGATCCCTGAAGGCAAGGAAATCCCCGATGGTTCGCTGGTAATGGGCTCGCCAGGCAAGGTGGTGCGCGAGCTGACCGAGCAGCAGATGCGCCTGCTCGAAGCCAGCGCCGCGCACTATGTGCACAATGCCGAGCGTTATGCGCGGGAGCTGGTGGCCGACGATGAGTGAAGTGGCAGCCGAGCGGCCAGTGGCTTCGCCGTGCGTGAGCATTTGCGCGCTGGACGAGCAGGATATCTGTACCGGCTGCCAGCGCACGGTGGCCGAGATCGGCCGCTGGGGGCGGATGGACAATACCGAGCGCCGGGCGGTGCTGAAGCTTTGCCATGAGCGGGCGCTGGCTGCCGGGCTGATTATTGGGCACTGACCGCAAAATCAAGTAATCTGTGCGGCTTGCCCACAGATCACTCGCCATGTTCTATCTCATTGCCTATATCAGTAGCGTAGTGCTGATCAACTACGCCTTCTCCAGCGCCCCGCACCTGGACATCATCTGGTCCTGCTGGGGCGGCCTGGTGTTCATCCTGCGCGACATGGTGCAGACCCGCTTCGGCCACGGCGCGCTGATTGCCATGCTGCTGGCCCTGGTGCTGTCGTATGCCACCTCGGAGCCAGCCATCGCCCTGGCCAGCGCCACTGCGTTCTTCGTCTCCGAACTGATTGACTGGCTGGTGTTCAGCATCACCCGCCGGCCGCTGCGTGACCGCCTGTGGCTGAGCTCGGCGCTGAGCATTCCGGTGGATACCTTCATCTTCTTCGGCATGATCGGCGCCCTGACGCCGGCTGTGATCGGCACCGCCATGGCTTCGAAATTCGCCGGTGTCACGGCCGTCTGGCTGGCCATGGCATTTCGTGCGCGGCGGGCCGCTGTGGCAGGTTGATGGTGTAGAATACTGGTCCTTTTTCAGCGGGCCGCGCCAAGCCTGGTGCGGCCCCGGACGCCTTCGAGGACCTGAAATGACCTGTATCGGAACCCCATTGTCGCCGACCGCGACCCGTGTACTGCTCTGCGGCTGTGGCGAGCTGGGCAAGGAAGTGGTGATCGAGCTGCAGCGCCTGGGCGTCGAGGTGATCGCCGTCGACCGCTACGCCAATGCCCCGGCAATGCAGGTGGCGCACCGCAGCCACGTGGTCAACATGCTCGATGGCGTTGCCCTGCGGGCGATCATCGAGGCGGAAAAACCGCACTACATCGTTCCGGAAATCGAAGCCATCGCCACCGCCACGCTGGTCGAGCTGGAGAACGAAGGCTTCACCGTGGTGCCGACCGCCCGCGCCACCCAGCTGACCATGAACCGTGAAGGCATCCGCCGCCTGGCCGCTGAAGAGCTGGACCTGCCGACCTCGCCGTACCACTTCGCCGACACTTACGAGGACTACGCCAAAGCCGTTGCCGACGTCGGTTACCCGTGCGTGGTCAAGCCGGTGATGAGCTCCTCGGGCAAGGGCCAGAGCCTGTTGCGCAGCGATGCCGACCTGCAGAAGTCGTGGGAATACGCCCAGGAAGGCGGGCGCGCCGGCAAAGGCCGGGTGATCATCGAGGGCTTCATCGATTTCGAATACGAAATCACCTTGCTGACTGTGCGCCATGTGGGTGGCACCACCTTCCTCGAGCCGGTCGGCCACCGTCAGGAGAAGGGCGATTACCAGGAGTCCTGGCAGCCACAGGTCATGAGCGCGAAAGCCTTGGCCGAGTCGCAGCGCGTGGCCAAGGCGGTCACCGATGCACTGGGTGGTCGTGGTCTGTTTGGTGTGGAGCTGTTCGTCAAAGGCGACCAGGTGTGGTTCAGCGAAGTCTCGCCGCGCCCGCATGACACCGGCCTGGTGACCCTGATTTCTCAGGACCTGTCGCAGTTCGCCCTGCATGCTCGCGCCATTCTTGGCCTGCCGATTCCGGTGGTGCGCCAGTTCGGGCCGTCGGCTTCGGCGGTGATCCTGCCGGAAGGCCAGTCGCAGCAGACCCGCTTTGCCAACCTGGGGGCAGCCCTGAGCGAGCCGGATACGGCCATACGCCTGTTCGGCAAGCCGGAAATCAACGGCACCCGTCGCATGGGCGTGTGCCTGGCGCGTGATGAGTCGGTCGAAGCGGCGCGGGCCAAGGCGACCCGTGCTTCGCAGGCGGTCAAGGTCGAGTTCTGATCCGAGACCGCACGGGGCCGCGTTGCGGCCCTTTCGCGACACAAGGCCGCTCCTACAGGTGATCGCAATTCCTTGTAGGAGCGGCCTTGTGTCGCGAAAGGGCTGCACAGCAGCCCCAATGGCTCACAGCTCGGTATTGCGGGTTTCTTTAAGGCATAGCACGGCAATCAGGCTGATCACCGCCGCCGCCGACACATAGCCCCCCACCCAGCTCAGCCCACCCATGCTCACCAGCTTCTGGGCAAAGAACGGTGCCGCCGAGGCCCCGACAATGCCGCCCAGGTTATACGCCGCCGAAGCGCCGGTATAACGCACGTGGGTCGGGAACAGCTCAGGCAGCAGCGCCCCCATCGGCGCGAAGGTCACGCCCATCAGGAATAGCTCGATGGCCAGGAACAGCGCCACGCCGGTGGTCGACCCCGAGGTCAGCAGCGGCTCCATGGTAAAGCCCGAAGCCACCGCCAGCAGGCCACCAACGATCAGTACCGGCTTGCGCCCGTAACGGTCGCTGAGCCAGGCTGACAGCGGAGTGGCCAGGGCCATGAACACCACGGCGAAGCACAGCAGGCCAAGGAATGTCTCGCGGGTGTAGCCCAGGGTGGTCACGCCATAGCTCAGCGAGAACACGGTCGAGATGTAGAACAACGCATAGCACACCACCATCGCCGCTGCGCCCAGCAGGGTCGGCAGCCAGTATTTGGCGAACAGGTCGACCACCGGCAGCTTCACCCGCTCGTGGCGAGCCACTGCCTTGGCGAACACCGGGCTTTCTTCCAGCTTCAGGCGTACATACAGCCCCACCAGCACCAGCGCGGCGCTGAGCAGGAATGGAATGCGCCAGCCCCAATCGCGGAACTGTTCGTCACTGAGCAGCATGGCCAGGGTCAGGAACAGGCCATTGGCAGCGAGGAAGCCGATCGAAGGGCCAAGTTGCGGGAACATGCCGAACCAGGCGCGTTTTCCCTCTGGTGCATTCTCGGTGGCCAGCAGTGCTGCGCCGCCCCATTCACCACCCAGGCCCAGGCCTTGGCCGAAGCGCAGCAGGCAGAGCAGGATCGGTGCCCACACGCCGATGCTGTCATAGCCCGGCAGCACGCCGATCAGCGTGGTCGACAAACCCATCAGCAGCAGCGAGGCGACCAATGTCGACTTGCGCCCGATGCGGTCACCGAAATGGCCGAACAGTGCCGAGCCCAGCGGGCGGGCGAGGAAGGCGATGCCGAAGGTGATGAACGCCGCGAGCATCTGCGCGGTGCCTGACCCGGATGGGAAGAACACTGGGCCGATCACCAACGCGGCAGCGGTGGCATAGACGTAGAAATCGTAGAACTCGATGGCGGTGCCGATGAAGCTGGCGGTGGCAACCCGCGCGGGCGAGTTGACCGGCGCGGCAGGCGCTTGGGCATAGGTGCTGGTGGTCATTAAGTAGGTCCCTAACAGTCTGGTCCGCTCCATGGGCGTTGTCTGCGTGGTGTGCATGGTTCGAAGGCAGGCACAGCGTCGCGGACGCCGGAGCGTATTTGTTGTTGTGTTCGCGCGACTGACGCCAGCCCAAGGGGGGTAGGGGCGGGAGCGGGCACTGTTCGGGGTGTTGAAGCAGGACCGCAGAGGTGTCAGTGGAGCGGACTGGCCGTGTGGCGCCGGGTGCGGGTAGCAGGCGGGACGGCGGGGCTGGGTAAGCGTGACCCGAGTATAGCTATCGGGTCACGGTCCACACCAGTACCTTGCTGGCGCAATTGTCCTCTGTTTCGAGGATTTCCAGGCGATAGCGGCCGATCTTCAGGCAAACGGCGCTTTCCGGAATGCTCTCGAGGGCTTCGGTGACCAGCCCGTTGAGGGTTTTCGGGCCGCCGTCGCAGGGCAGGTGCCAGCCCAGGGAACGGTTGATTTCGCGCAGCGAGGCGGCGCCTTCGATGACGAAGGTGCCATCGGGCTGCGGATGCACGTGCGGGTTGTCGAGGCTCTGTTCGTCCTCGAACTCGCCGACGATCTCCTCGAGAATGTCCTCCAGGGTGACGATGCCCAGCACCTCGCCATACTCGTCCACCACCACGCCCAGGCGCCGCTGTTGCTTGTGGAAGTTCAGCAGCTGCATCTGCAGGGGCGTGCTTTCCGGCACGAAGTAGGGTTCGTAGCAGGCGCCGAGCAGTTGTTCCAGGCTCAGCTCGGCCTTTGGCAGCAGGTGGCTGATGAGCTTGGTGTTGAGGATCGCTTCGACCTGGTTGATGTCGCTGTGGTACACCGGCAGGCGCGTGTGCCGGCTGACGATCAGCTGCTCGATGATCTGCTTGATGGGGTCGTCAAGGTTGATGCCATCGACTTCGTTACGTGGCACCAGAATGTCATTGACGGTGATCTTGTCCAGCGATTGCAGGCCGTCCAAAAGGCCGTGGCGCGGCGTTTCGTGCTCGTCGTCTTCGTCGAAATCGTCGTTCTCCTGCGGGTGCAGGGCCACAGCCGCAGGCTGTACGCGGAACGGCCGCAGCATCAGCTTGGCGATACCGTCGAACAGGCAGGCCAAGGGCTGCAGCAGGGCCAGAGGAAATGGCCGCAGGCTCAGGCCAAGGCTGATGAAGGCCTGCGGGTTACGCCGGGCCAGGCGCCGCGGCAGAAACTCGGCGAACACCGACAGGGCTGCCACGGCGGCCAGGCCAGCCAGCCAGAAGCCGTGTTCGCCGTTCTGGCGTTGGCCGATCAGGCAAGCCAGGCCCAGCACCAGCAGCTTGCCCAGGCTGGCACACAACACCAGGGCCTGGGCCGGCAACAGCGGCTGGCCGTCATCGCCATTGCGCAGTGAGCCATTGAGTTGCAGGCGGGCGGCGTCCACGGCGGTGAACAACGCCGACCACAGTAGCGCCAGTGCAAGAATGCCGAGAAGCGGTGCGTACGGCAGGGTGTCCATGGGCGGCCGTCAGATATGCAGGATGAATTCGCGAACCAGCTTGCTGCCGAAGTAGGCCAGCATCAGCAGGCAGAAACCCGCCAGGGTCCAGCGGATTGCCTTGTGTCCGCGCCAGCCCAGGCGGGTGCGGCCCCACAGCAGCACGCTGAACACGATCCAGGCGATGCAGGCCAGCAAGGTCTTGTGCACCAGGTGCTGGGCGAACAGGTTCTCAAAGAACAGCCAGCCGGAAATCAGCGACAGCGAGAGCAGGCACCAGCCCGCCCAGAGGAAGCCGAACAGCAGGCTTTCCATGGTCTGCAGCGGCGGGAAGTTGCGGATCAGCCCGGACGGGTGCTTGTTCTTCAACTGGTGGTCCTGCAGCAGCAACAGCAGCGACTGGAACACCGCGATGGTGAACAGGCCATAGGCCAGGATCGACAACAGGATGTGCGCGAGGATGCCCGGTTCTTCGTCGATCAGCGGCACCGTGCCGGGCGGGGCGAACTGCGCCAGCAGGGCAGTGATGGCGCCGAGCGGGAACAGCAGTACCAGCAGGTTTTCCACCGGGATGCGCAGGCAGGCCACCAGCGTCAGGGCGATGACCGCCACGGCGATCAGGCTGGCGGCGCTGAAGAAGTCCAGGCTCAGCCCCAGTGGGGTGATCAGCTGGAAGAACAGCGCGCCACCCTGGGCGACCACGGCGAGGGTGCCGAGCAGGCCGAGCAGGCGTTTGTCGGCCTTGCGGCCCTGGGCCAGGTAGGAGCCCTGGTAGATGGCCGCAGCTATATATAAGCCGGCGGCGATCAGGTTGGGGATGAGGCTGGGTGAGGAGACCATAAGTCCTGGTTGCAGAGCCCTGAAAGAGACGGAGTTTGGCATAGATCGACACCGGCCATCCAGACCGATCGGCTGCAAGGTGTGCGCCGCCGCCGCACTTCGTTATAATCGCCGCCTTGCTGTGCCTGGCGGGTGTGCATTTCCCCCTCGGGCGCCTGACAAACCTCGGCTTTTACTGGGCCTGTAAGGATCACCATGTTCGAAAACCTGACCGACCGCCTGTCACAGACGCTGCGCCATGTCACCGGCAAGGCCAAGCTGACTGAAGACAACATCAAGGACACGTTGCGCGAAGTGCGCATGGCCCTGCTTGAGGCCGACGTTGCCCTGCCGGTGGTCAAGGATTTCGTCAACAGCGTCAAGGAGCGTGCGGTCGGCACTGAGGTGTCGCGCAGCCTGACCCCGGGCCAGGCGTTCGTGAAGATCGTCCAGGCCGAGCTGGAAAGCCTGATGGGCGCGGCCAACGAAGACCTCGCGCTGAATGCCGCGCCGCCGGCCGTGGTCCTGATGGCCGGCCTGCAAGGTGCGGGCAAGACCACCACCGCCGGCAAGCTGGCGCGCTTCCTCAAGGAGCGCAAGAAGAAGAGCGTGATGGTGGTTTCCGCCGACGTCTACCGCCCGGCGGCGATCAAGCAGCTGGAAACCCTGGCCCACGACATCGGCGTGACCTTCTTCCCGTCCGACATCAGCCAGAAGCCGGTGGCCATCGCCGAAGCGGCGATCCGTGAAGCCAAGCTCAAGTTCATCGACGTGGTCATCGTCGACACCGCCGGCCGCCTGCACATCGACGCCGACATGATGGCCGAGATCAAGGCGCTGCACGCCGCGGTCAAGCCGATCGAGACCCTGTTCGTGGTCGACGCCATGACCGGCCAGGACGCCGCCAACACCGCCAAGGCGTTTGGTGAAGCCCTGCCGCTGACCGGTGTGGTGCTGACCAAGGTCGACGGTGACGCCCGTGGCGGTGCTGCGCTGTCGGTGCGCGCCATTACCGGCAAGCCGATCAAGTTCATCGGTATGGGCGAGAAAACCGAAGCCCTCGAGCCCTTCCACCCGGACCGTGTCGCCTCGCGCATCCTTGGCATGGGTGACGTGCTCAGCCTGATCGAACAGGCCGAGCAGACCATCGACAAGGCCAAGGCCGACAAGCTGGCCAAGAAGCTGAAGAAGGGCAAGGGCTTCGACCTCGAAGACTTCCGCGACCAGCTGCAACAGATGAAGAACATGGGCGGGCTCGGCGGCCTGATGGACAAGCTGCCGAGCATCGGCGGGGTCAACCTGTCGCAGATGGGCAACGCCCAGGGTGCAGCCGAGAAGCAGTTCAAGCAGATGGAAGCGATCATCAACTCGATGACCCCGGCCGAGCGTCGCGACCCCGACCTGATCAGCGGTTCGCGCAAGCGCCGTATCGCCCTCGGTTCCGGTACCCAGGTGCAGGACATCGGCCGGCTGATCAAGCAGCACAAGCAGATGCAGAAAATGATGAAGAAATTCTCCGCCAAGGGCGGCATGGCCAAGATGATGCGTGGCCTGGGCGGGATGCTGCCAGGCGGCGGCATGCCGAAGCTGTAACCCCTATTTTGGGCGCCTGCTTTCAGATGAGTGGGCGCCCGGAACCCCCGCTCCGGCGGGGTAACGGCCGCGAATTGCGTGGCTTAACCGGCAAATCTGGACGGCAGGGCGGGGCTCTGTCGAAAAAGGCATTTGCAAATGTCCGTGTATTCCCCGAGAATATGCGGCCTTTTGGGCACCCGTGTGCCTATTTGGCATTCAGATTTGCAGCACCGACTATAGGAACAATGTTCACATGGTAACCATTCGTCTTGCCCGTGGCGGCTCGAAAAAGCGCCCATTCTACCACCTGACCGTGACCAACTCGCGTAACGCCCGTGACGGCCGTTTCGTTGAGCGCGTAGGCTTCTTCAACCCGATCGCATCGGGCGCCGAAGTCAAGCTGTCGGTTAACCAAGAGCGCGTTTCCTACTGGCTGAGCCAGGGCGCACAGCCGTCTGAGCGCGTTGCTCAGCTGCTGAAGGACGCTGCCAAGGCTGCCGCCTAAACAGTATGAACGCGACGCCAGAAAAGGCTGACGACCTCATCGTCGTTGGCAAGATTTTTTCGGTTCACGGCGTTCGCGGCGAGGTGAAGGTGTATTCCTTTACCGATCCGATTGAAAACCTGTTGGATTATCCGCGCTGGACGCTTCGGCACGAAGGCAAGGTAAAGCAGGTCGAGCTGGTCAGCGGTCGTGGCTCCCAAAAGGGCCTGGTCGTGAAACTGAAAGGCCTTGATGATCGCGATGAAGCCCGTCTTCTGAGTGGTCATGAAATCTGCATTGCGCGGAGCCTTTTGCCCAACCTGGCCGCAGACGAGTACTACTGGTACCAGCTGCAGGGCCTGAAGGTCATCAACCAGGACGAACAGCTGTTCGGCAAGGTCGATCACCTGTTGGAGACCGGTGCGAACGATGTAATGGTGGTCAAGCCCTGCGCAGGCAGCCTGGATGATCGCGAGCGTCTGTTGCCCTATACGGCGCAATGCGTGCTCAACGTCGACCTGGAAGCAGGCGTGATGCGGGTTGAATGGGACGCGGACTTCTAAACGATGGGTAACCTTCGCGTAGACGTCATCACGCTGTTCCCCGAGATGTTCTCGGCCATCACAGAGTACGGCATTACCAGCCGTGCGGTGAAACAGGGGTTGCTTCAGGTGACTTGCTGGAACCCGCGGGACTACACCACAGATCGCCACCACACCGTGGATGATCGGCCGTTTGGCGGTGGTCCGGGCATGGTGATGAAAATCAAGCCTCTGGAAGACGCCCTGGTTAGCGCCAGGCAAGCGACCGGAGCATCGGCAAAGGTGATCTACCTTTCGCCGCAAGGCCGCAAGCTGACTCAGCAGGCGGTCAAAGGCTTGGCCGAACAGGAATCGTTGATCCTGATCGCCGGCCGTTATGAAGGCATCGACGAGCGTTTTATCGAGGCTCATGTCGATGAGGAGTGGTCGATTGGCGACTATGTGCTTTCCGGTGGCGAGCTGCCGGCCATGGTACTGATCGATGCGGTTACACGGCTGCTGCCCGGAGCTTTAGGGCATGTGGACTCGGCGGAGGAAGATTCCTTCACTGACGGTCTGCTGGATTGCCCGCACTACACCCGGCCTGAGGTGTATGCGGATCAGCGTGTTCCCGACGTGTTGCTAAGTGGCAACCATGCACATATCCGGCGTTGGAGGATGAAGCAGTCCCTTGGTAGGACCTTCGAACGACGCGCCGATCTTCTGGAAAGTCGCTCGCTTTCTGGAGAAGAGAAGAAGCTGCTCGAGGAATATCTCCACGAGCGGGACGATAGTTAAACGTATCGATGGTGGATCAAGTATCCATCTTAGGAGCACAGCATGACCAACAAGATCATCCAGCAGCTCGAAGCCGAGCAGATGAGCAAGGAAATCCCAACCTTCGCACCAGGCGACACCATCGTCGTTCAGGTTAAAGTGAAGGAAGGTGATCGTTCCCGTCTGCAGGCTTTCGAAGGCGTTGTCATCGCCAAGCGTAACCGCGGTCTGAACAGCGCCTTCACCGTGCGCAAGATCTCCAGCGGCGTAGGCGTTGAGCGTACCTTCCAGACCTACAGCCCGCAGATCGACAGCCTGGCCGTGAAACGTCGTGGTGACGTGCGTAAAGCCAAGCTGTACTACCTGCGCGACCTGTCCGGCAAAGCCGCTCGCATCAAGGAAAAACTGTCCTGAGTACAGTTTGCCCGGTGGCCTAAGGCCCCTTGCGAGAAAAAAGCAGCCTTCGGGCTGCTTTTTTGCATTCTGAAACCCGTGAAAAGTGACGGATATGACCAGCCGAGACCAGGAAATCCAGCGCCGCACCGAGCTGTCGGTGACCCGCGTGACCAAAGCGGTGTTCCCCAACACCACCAACCACCACAACACCCTGTTCGGCGGCACCGCGCTGGCGTGGATGGACGAAGTGTCGTTCATTGCGGCCACACGCTTCTGCCGGCTGCCGTTGGTGACCGTGTCAACCGACCGCATCGACTTCAAGCACCCGATCCCGGCGGGCTCGATCGTTGAACTGGTAGGCACGGTGGTCAAGGTGGGCAATACCAGTTTGCAGGTGCAAGTGGATGTGTTCGTCGAGAACATGTACCTGGATGGGCGCGAGCGGGCGATCCATGGCGTGTTCAGCTTTGTCGCCATCGACGAGGACAAGCGCCCGGTGCCGGTACTGCCCGGTAGTTGACCCTCACGCGTCGGCCGGCTCCGGGTCGATCAGTGATACCAGCGTCCAGCCTGCCTGAGGGGCGAGCGGGGCGTCCGGGCATGCGACATGCACCCAGCCGTGGGCATCGCGGGCGAACAGCAAGGTTGCGCGTTCGCCATGCAAGGCCTGGTACTGCTGCCAGCCGAAGGCTTCAGTGAGCGTGGTGCTGAACAATTCGCTCCCTTCAAGCAGGCGGTTGGCCAGTTGCAGGTAGGTCATGGGGCTGGAACCCAACAACTGGCCGCGGTGTTCTTCGCTGGCGCGATGCTTGTCACTGCGCCGGTTTTCCAGCCCGCTGGCCAGTACGAACAACCGCTTGTGGCCAAAATCATGGCGAAACCGTGCGCACGCCAGGGCATTGAGTTCGCCGGCAGGCGATAGCCCCAGCAGATGGCCGAGGCCGACCAGGTCCAGATGCGCGTCGGCGTGCTGCGAGGCCGGGTTGCCAAAGTAGGTCGGCAAGCCATCCATGCGTGCAGCCCGGATGTTTTCCCAGCTCGAATCGGTCAGCAGGACGCGGCAACCGAGCTGTTGCAATGCTTTGGCCAGCGTGCGCGCAGGCGGGTTGGCGCCTACCAGCAGAAAGCCGCTGGGGGCAGGCTCTGCAACCTTGAGCAGCCGCGCCAGCGGGCGGGCAGTAGCGCTTTGCAGTACGACCGTACCGATGATCACGGCGAATGTCAGCGGCACCAGCAGCAAGGCCGAGGGGTGGCCAGCCTGGTCCAGGCGAATGGCAAATACCGCCGAAACCGCAGCAGCCACGATGCCGCGCGGCGCTATCCAGGCCAGCAGGGCGCGCTCGCGCCAGTTCAGTGAGGATCCGGCAGTGGAAACCAGCACATTCAGCGGCCTGGCCAGCAACTGAATGACCAACAGCAAGGCGAGCACCGCCGGGCCCAGGGAGAACAGGGCATGCAGGTCGAGGCGGGCGGCCAGCAGGATGAACAGCCCGGAAATCAGCAGGACGCTCAGGTTTTCCTTGAAGTGCAGGATTTGCCGTACATCGACCCCGCGCATGTTGGCCAACCACATGCCCATCACCGTCACCGCCAGCAGGCCGGACTCGTGGACGATCTGGTTGGCAGCAATGAAGATGCCCAGCACGGCAGCCAGGGAGGCCAAGTTGTGCAGGTACTCCGGCAGCCACTGCTCACGCATCACCTGACCCAGCAGCCAGCCACCGGCTGCACCCAGTGCGCAGCCGCACAGAATCACCCCGGCGAAGGTGATCAGGCTTTGGCTCAGGCCGTCGCCGCTGGCGATGATGAAGCTGTAGACCACCACGGCCAGCAAGGCGCCGATCGGGTCGATGACAATGCCTTCCCAGCGCAGGATGTTGGCGATCGTCGCAGTTGGCCGTACCACGCGCAGCATGGGCACGATCACCGTAGGCCCGGTCACCAGGGTCAGCGCGCCGAACAGGATCGCCAAGGGCCATTCGAATGCCAGCAGCCAGTGGGTGGCCAGGGCGATTACCAGCCAGGTGGTCAGCGCCCCGAGCGTGACCAGGCGATGCACCACGCTGCCGATCTCCCGCCACTGAGAGAGGTGCAGGGTCAGGCTGCCTTCGAACAGGATCAGTGCTACAGCCAGCGACACCAGGGGCATCAGCAGTGGGCCGAACAGGGCCTCAGGTGACAGCCAGCCCAGCACTGGGCCGGCGACGATTCCGCACAGCAGCAAGAACAGGATGGCGGGCAGTTTCAGGCGCCAGGCCAGCCATTGGCAGGCAAGCGCAGCCGCGCCAATGCCACCCACACTCAGAAGGATTTGCTGTTCGCTCATGCGGGCTCCCTATGCCGGCGTTGTTATGAAAGACTAAGCGTCATTTCGTCGTTTGCCATCGAGATTTCATGCCTGCCCTCGACCACCCCTTGATCGACCAGTTCCTCGACGCCCTGTGGCTTGAAAAAGGCCTGTCCGACAACACTCGAGTCTCCTATCGCAGCGACCTGGCCCTGTTCAACGGCTGGCTTCAGGAACATTCGGTAACCCTTCCCGATGCCGGCCGCGAGCTGATCCTCGACCACTTGGCCTGGCGCCTCGACCAAGGCTACAAACCTCGCTCCACGGCGCGCTTTCTCTCAGGCCTGCGCGGCTTCTTTCGCTATCTGCTGCGGGAAAAACTGATTGCCGTCGACCCCACCCTGCAGGTCGACATGCCGCAACTCGGCCGGCCCTTGCCCAAATCCCTGTCGGAAGCCGACGTTGAGGCGTTGCTGCAGGCGCCGGACCTGGCCGAAGCCATTGGCCAGCGCGACCGTGCCATGCTCGAAGTGCTTTACGCCTGCGGCCTGCGCGTGACCGAACTGGTCAGCCTGACCCTCGACCAGGTCAACCTGCGTCAGGGCGTGCTACGGGTGATGGGCAAGGGGAGCAAGGAGCGCCTGGTGCCGATGGGCGAGGAGGCGGTGGTATGGCTGGAGCGTTACCTGCGTGACGGCCGTGCCGACCTGCTCAACGGCCGCCCCAGCGATGTGCTGTTCCCCAGCCAGCGCGGCGAGCAGATGACCCGCCAGACCTTCTGGCACCGCATCAAGCACCAGGCGCGGGTGGCCGGTATCGACAAGTCGCTGTCGCCGCATACCCTGCGTCATGCCTTCGCTACGCACCTGCTCAACCACGGCGCCGACCTGCGCGTGGTGCAGATGCTGCTGGGCCACAGCGACCTGTCGACCACCCAGATCTACACCCACGTGGCCAAGGCGCGGCTGCAGCAACTGCACGCCCAGCATCATCCACGTGGATGAATGTTTTTCATGTTCCGCTGACCGGTCCTTGCAGGCCCCTTCATTTGCACCTTGATGTGGTAGGCTTGGGCGGTTTGCATCAAGGGCCGCACGGTTGCCGCGTTTTTTCCGCAGGTGACGCCCGCCGGCCCCTGTCCGCCTCCAGGAGTTCCCCATGCGCGTGACCCAGATTTTCGCCGCCGCCGTGATGGCGCTGGCCAGTACCTTTGCCGTTGCCGCGGCCGACAGCAATGCCAGCGCCGAGCAGGCCATCCGCAAGTCGTTGCAGAACCTCGAACTCGAAGTGCCGGTTGAAAGCGTCGGCAGCAGCCCGCTCAATGGCCTCTATGAAGTCAAGCTGCAGGGCGGCCGTGTGCTGTATGCCAGCGCTGACGGCCAGTACGTCATGCAGGGCTACCTGTACCAGCTGCAGGACGGCAAGCCGGTCAACCTGACAGAAAAAACCGAGCGTCAAGGCGTCGCCAAGCTCATCAACGGTATTCCAGCCGCCGAGACCGTGGTTTACCCTGCCAAGGGCGAGACCAAGTCGCACATCACCGTATTCACCGACACTACCTGCCCGTACTGCCACAAGCTGCACGCCGAAGTGCCCGAGCTCAACCGCCGCGGTATCGAAGTGCGCTATGTCGCCTTCCCGCGCCAGGGCCTCGGTTCGCCGGGCGATGAGCAACTGCAAGCAGTCTGGTGCTCCAGCGATCGCCGGGCGGCGATGGACAAGATGGTCGAAGGCAAGGAAATCAAGGCAGCCAAGTGCGCCAACCCGGTCAGCAAGCAGTTCCAGCTGGGCCAGCAGATCGGCGTCAACGGCACGCCGGCCATCGTGCTCGAGAACGGCCATGTGATTCCGGGCTACCAGCCCGCACCGCAAGTGGCCAAACTGGCCCTGGCTGGCGAGCAGCAGGCTGCCAAGTAATTCATTCAATACGCCGTCGTCATGGGGTGACGGCATGTTTCACGGTCGGTGAAGGCGCCGGCCGTTCAATGGGGAGTTCACAGTGAAACCGGTCAAAGTAGGCATCTGTGGGTTGGGGACCGTCGGTGGCGGAACCTTCAATGTACTTCAGCGCAACGCCGAGGAGATTGCCCGCCGTGCCGGGCGCGGTATTGAAGTGGCACAGATTGCCATGCGCTCGCAGAACCCGAACTGCCAGATTACCGGTACCCCCATTACCGCTGACGTGTTCGAAGTTGCGAGCAACCCGGAAATCGACATTGTCATCGAGCTGATCGGTGGCTACACCATCGCCCGCGACCTGGTGCTCAAGGCGATCGAGAACGGCAAGCACGTGGTTACCGCCAACAAGGCGCTGATCGCCGTGCACGGTAACGAGATCTTTGCCAAGGCCCGGGAGAAGGGCGTCATCGTGGCCTTCGAAGCGGCAGTGGCCGGTGGTATCCCGGTGATCAAGGCGATCCGCGAAGGCCTGTCGGCCAACCGTATCAACTGGTTGGCCGGCATCATCAACGGCACCGGCAACTTCATCCTCACCGAAATGCGTGAGAAGGGCCGCGCCTTCCCCGACGTGCTGGCCGAAGCCCAGGCACTGGGCTATGCCGAAGCCGACCCGACCTTCGACGTCGAAGGCATCGATGCCGCGCACAAGCTGACCATCCTGGCGTCCATCGCCTTTGGTATCCCGCTGCAGTTCGACAAGGCCTACACCGAGGGCATCACCCAGCTGACCACCGCTGACGTGAACTACGCCGAAGCGCTGGGCTATCGCATCAAGCACCTGGGCGTGGCCCGCCGCACCGCCGAAGGCATCGAGCTGCGCGTGCACCCGACGCTGATCCCGGCCGACCGCCTGATCGCCAACGTCAACGGCGTGATGAACGCGGTCATGGTCAACGGCGACGCCGCTGGTTCCACCCTGTACTACGGTGCTGGCGCCGGCATGGAGCCGACCGCTTCGTCGGTGGTCGGTGACCTGGTCGACGTGGTCCGTGCCATGACCTCCGACCCGGAAAACCGCGTGCCGCACCTGGCCTTCCAGCCAGATTCGCTGTCGGCCCACCCGATCCTGCCGATCGAGGCCTGCGAAAGTGCTTACTACCTGCGTATCCAGGCCAAGGACCACCCCGGCGTGCTGGCCCAGGTGGCAAGCATCCTGTCGGAGCGCGGCATCAACATCGAATCGATCATGCAGAAGGAAGCCGAGGAACAGGACGGCCTGGTGCCGATGATCCTGCTGACCCACGGTGTGGTCGAGCAGCGCATCAACGACGCCATCGTCGCCCTGGAAGCCCTGCAGGACGTGGTCGGCAAGGTCGTGCGCATCCGCGTCGAACAGCTGAATTAATTTGCCAATCGGGCCGCTTGCGCGGCCCTAGCATCGAAGGTTTGCACCCATGCGCTATATCAGTACCCGCGGCCAGGCTCCGGCCCTGAATTTCGAAGACGTGCTGCTGGCTGGCCTGGCCAGCGACGGCGGCCTGTACGTCCCTGAGAACCTGCCACGCTTCACCCAGGAAGAAATCGCCTCCTGGGCAGGCCTGCCGTACCACGAGCTGGCCTTCCGGGTGATGCGCCCGTTCGTCGAAGGCAGCATCGCCGATGCCGACTTCAAGAAGATCCTCGAAGAAACCTACGGCGAGTTCGCCCATGCTGCGGTCGCCCCGCTGCGCCAGCTGAACAGCAACGAGTGGGTGCTGGAGCTGTTCCACGGCCCGACCCTGGCGTTCAAGGATTTTGCCCTGCAACTGCTCGGTCGCCTGCTCGACCACGTGCTGGCCAAGCGCAACGAGCGTGTGGTGATCATCGGTGCCACCAGCGGTGACACCGGCTCCGCTGCTATCGAAGGCTGCCGCAGCTGCGAAAACGTCGATATCTTCATCCTGCACCCGCACCAGCGTGTGTCGGAAGTGCAGCGCCGCCAGATGACCACCCTGTTTGGCGACAACGTCCACAACATCGCCATCGAAGGCAACTTCGACGACTGCCAGGAGATGGTCAAGGCCAGCTTTGCCGACCAGTCGTTCCTCAAGGGCACTCGCCTGGTTGCGGTCAACTCGATCAACTGGGCGCGGATCATGGCCCAGATCGTCTACTACTTCCACGCGGCGCTGCAGCTGGGCGGCCCAGCCCGTTCGGTGGCGTTCTCGGTACCGACCGGCAACTTCGGCGACATTTTCGCCGGTTACCTGGCCCGCAACATGGGCCTGCCGGTGAGCCAACTGATCGTTGCCACCAACCGCAACGACATCCTGCACCGCTTCATGAGCGGCAATCAGTACGTCAAGGAAACCCTGCACGCGACCCTGTCGCCGTCGATGGACATCATGGTGTCGTCCAACTTCGAGCGCCTGCTGTTCGACCTGCACGGCCGTAACGGCGCAGCGCTGGCCGAGCTGATGGCGACCTTCAAGCAGGGCGGTGGCTTCAGCGTCGAGCAGGACCGCTGGACCGAAGCGCGCAAGCTGTTCGATTCGCTGGCCGTCAGCGACGAGCAGACCTGTGAGACCATCGCCGAGGTGTTCGCCGCCACTGGCGAAGTGCTCGACCCGCACACCGCGATTGGCGTCAAGGCCGCCCGCGAGTGCCGCCGCAGCCTGGACACGCCGATGGTGGTGCTGGGCACCGCGCACCCGGTCAAGTTCCCGGAAGCGGTAGAGAAGGCCGGTGTCGGCAAGGCACTGGAGCTGCCGGCGCACCTGAGCGATCTGTTCAGCCGTGAAGAGCGTTGCACCGTGTTGGCCAATGACCTGAAGGCTGTTCAGGCATTCGTTAGCCAGCATGGCAACCGCGGGAAGCCTTTGTAAGATAACTGGCATCTGGGGCCGCTTTGCGGCCC
>NZ_BCAZ01000042.1:0-50201 GCF_001320205.1 Pseudomonas sp. NBRC 111123 | reverse complement strand
ATGGGAGCGGGTTCACCCGCGAAAGGGCCGGTACAGTCACCCACAAGCCACCTGTGATATCCAGAAACCATTCAGTTGCACTATCCGGGCACCACAGCCAGTACCTTGGAAAGGTCACTTTCAAGGAAGAAACCAATGCTTCGGGCAAAATCCCATCTGCTGCGGCGCGGCCGTTACTCTGAACTCGGCAGGCTTTATCTGTTGACCACTGTGACTCACCAACGCAAGCCACTGTTCCTAGACTTGCACCATGCAAGGCTGGTCATTCAGCAACTGCGTCAATCCGATCAGGAACACGCCTGCCGGTCTTTGGCCTGGGTACTGATGCCGGACCATCTGCATTGGCTGATCGAGTTGAGAGGCACGACGCTGGGGACATTGATGCGCAGGTTCAAGTCCAGGTCCAGTCTGGTACTGCATCAGGCAGGGGTTGAGCATGATCCGGTATGGCAGCCTGGGTATCAGGACCGGGCACTGCGGCGGGAGGAGAGCATGGTGCATGTTGCCAGGTACATTGTTGCCAACCCCTTGCGGGCCGGCCTGGTCAGAAGTGTCAGGGACTATCCCCACTGGGATGCCGTATGGCTTTGAATCGGCATTGGGACATTCGCGCTCCCGCAGGGTCACCACAAACCCGAAGATTGTGGTGACCCTGTGGTGCGGGTTCACTCGCGAAAGGGCCGGGTCAGGCCGACGCTGCAACCTGCGCCGTGCGCTTGACCTGTGGCTGCGAGGCGTTGGCCGCCGCGCCTTCCTCGATCGCCTGCTGGATCGCCTTGCGACGACGCTCTTCGGCCTGGCGGCTGAAGTACCAGACAAAGAAGGTCACCAGCGACACCGACAGCAGGATCAGGCTGGCCACGGCGTTGATCTCAGGCTTCACGCCCAGACGCACCGCCGAGAACACTTCCATCGGCAAAGTGGTCGAGCCTGGGCCCGACACGAAGCTCGCCAGTACCAGGTCGTCCAGCGACAGTGCGAACGACATCATGCCGCCCGCCGCCAGCGATGGCGCAATCATCGGAATGGTGATCAGGAAGAACACCTTCCACGGCTTGGCACCCAGGTCCATTGCCGCTTCCTCGATCGACAGGTCCAGCTCGCGCAGGCGCGCCGACACCACCACCGCCACATACGCCGCACAGAACGTGGTGTGGGCAATCCAGATGGTGACGATGCCACGCTCCTGCGGCCAGCCGATCATCTGCGCCATGGCCACGAACAGCAGCAACAGCGACAGACCGGTGATCACCTCAGGCATTACCAACGGCGCGGTAACCAGGCCGCCGAACAGCGTGCGGCCCTTGAAGCGGGTGACCCGGGTCAGCACGAAGGCCGCCAGGGTACCCAGCGCCACTGCCGCTACCGCGGTGTAGCAGGCGATCTCCAGCGAGCGCATCACCGAACCCATCAGCTGGGTGTTGTCGAGCAGGCCGACGTACCACTTCACCGACCAGCCACCCCACACCGTCACCAGTTTGGAGGCGTTGAACGAGTAGATCACCAGGATCAGCATCGGCAGGTAGATGAACAGCAAGCCGAGCACCAGCATCAGCTTGGAGAAACTGAAGCGCTTCATGCCCTGCCCTCCATTTCTTTGGCCTGGCTGCGGTTGAACAGCAAGATCGGCACGATCAGGATCGCCAGCATTACCACCGCCAGGGCGGAGGCTACCGGCCAGTCACGGTTGTTGAAGAATTCCTGCCACAGCACTTTACCGATCATCAGGGTTTCCGGGCCGCCAAGCAGCTCAGGAATGACGAACTCGCCCACCACCGGGATGAACACCAGCATGCAGCCGGCGATGATGCCGTTCTTCGACAGCGGGACAGTGATCTTCCAGAAGCTGTTGAAGGTGCTCGACCCTAGGTCCGAAGCGGCTTCGAGCAGGCTCGGGTCATGCTTCACCAGGTTGGCGAACAACGGCAGGATCATGAACGGCAGGTACGAATAAACCACGCCGATATACACCGCCAGGTTGGTGTTGAGGATCTGCAGCGGCTGGTCGATCAACCCAGTCCACATCAGGAAGCCGTTGAGCAGCCCGTTGTTGCTGAGGATACCCATCCAGGCATAGACGCGGATCAGGATCGCGGTCCAGGTCGGCATCATGATCAGCAACAGCAAGACCGTCTGGGTCTCCTTCTTGGCGTTGGCGATGGCGTAGGCCATCGGGTAGCCGATCAACAGGCACAGCAGGGTGCTGAAGAAGGCCATCTTCAACGAGCCCAGGTAGGCCGAGATGTACAGCTCATCCTCGGTCAACAGGCCGTAGTTGGCCAGGTTGAGCACCACCTGGATCTTGTCTTCGACGTAGCTGTAGATCTCGGTATACGGCGGGATCGCCACGTCGGCTTCGGCGAAGCTGATCTTCAACACGATGAAGAACGGCAGCATGAAGAACAGGAACAGCCAGATGAACGGAACCCCGATCACCACGTGCCGCCCCTCCGGGATTAAGCGCTGGAAGGCTCGCTTGAGCTTGCGTGGTTTCATGACCGCAGTACCACGCCGCTGTCGTCTTCCCACCACACGTACACCTCATCGCCCCAGGTCGGGCGTGCGCCCTGGCGCTCGGTGTTGGCGACGAACGACTGGACGACCTTGCCGCTTGGCAGCTCGACGTAGAACACCGAGTGGCCACCCAGGTAGGCGATGTCGTGGACCTTGCCGCGCGACCAGTTGTGCTCGAAGTCTGGCTGGCTGGTGGTGACCAGCAGCTTTTCAGGGCGCAGGGCGTAGGTGATGTGCTTGTCTTCCACCGAGGTGGTGATGCCGTGGCCGACGTAGATCTTGCGCTCCAGTTCCGGGCTGGCAATGATCGCGTGGCCTTCGGCGTCGTCGACCACATCACCGTCGAACAGGTTGACGTTACCGATGAATTCGCACACCAGGCGGCTGGTCGGGGTCTCGTAGATGTCCACTGGCGAGCCGATCTGGGCGATCCAGCCCAGGTGCATGATGGCGATGCGTTGGGCCATGGTCATGGCCTCTTCCTGGTCGTGGGTCACCATCACGCAAGTCACGCCCACGCGCTCGATGATTTCCACCAGTTCCAGTTGCATCTGCGAACGCAGTTTCTTGTCCAGTGCCCCCATCGGCTCGTCGAGCAGCAGCAGTTTGGGGCGCTTGGCCAGGGAACGGGCCAGGGCTACCCGCTGGCGTTGGCCACCGGAGAGCTGGTGCGGCTTGCGCTTGGCGTACTGGCTCATGTGCACCAGCTTGAGCATCTCGGCCACGCGGGCGTCGATCTCGGCCTTGGGCATCTTGTCCTGCTGCAGGCCGAAGGCGATGTTCTGCGCCACGGTCATATGCGGGAACAGCGCGTAGGACTGGAACATCATGTTGATCGGCCGCTCGTATGGCGGCATGTCGGTGATGTCTACGCCATCGAGGAAGATCCGCCCTTCAGTCGGGCGCTCGAAGCCAGCCAGCATACGCAGCAAGGTTGACTTGCCGGAACCGGAGCCACCCAGCAGGGCGAAGATCTCGCCTTTGCGGATTTCCAGGGACACATCGTCCACGGCGACCGTTTCGTCGAATTTTTTTGTAACCCGGTCGATCTTGACCAGCACCTGCTTGGGTTGCTGGCCACCCTCGAGGGCTTTTTTATAGGCACCGGAGGCAACTGCCATGAGTGAAACTCCCAACAAGATTTTTGTGCCCGTGCGGCCTGAGTCTCAGGTACCGCAACGGGTCTGGATGATTACTTGCCCGACTTGACCTTGGTCCAGCTACGGGTCATCAGGCGCTGCACCTTGGGCGGCAACTCTGAGTTCACGAACATCTTGTCCAGCACTTCCTGCGGTGGGTAAACCGCAGCGTCAGTCCTCACGGCCTGGTCCATCAGGTCGCCAGCCTTGGGGTTCGGGTTGGCGTAACCGACGTAATCACTGACCTGGGCGATAACCTCAGGTTTCAGCAAATAGTTGATGAAGGCGTGGGCCTCTTTCACGTTCTTGGCGTCTTTGGGGATCGCCAGTACGTCGAACCAGAGGTTGCCGCCTTCCTTGGGAATGGCGTAAGCCAGGTTCACGCCCTTCTTCGCTTCTTCAGCGCGGGCCTTGGCCTGGAACACATCACCCGAGAAGCCTGCCGCGACGCAGATGTCGCCGTTGGCCAGGTCGGTGATGTACTTGGACGAGTGGAAGTAGGTCACGTACGGGCGTACTGCCAGCAGTTTCTGCTCGGCCTTGGCGTAATCCTTGGGGTCGGTGCTGTTGGGGCTGAGCCCCATGTAGTTGAGCACCGCCGGGAGCATTTCGTCTGCCGAGTCGAGGAAGGCCACACCGCACTTGGAGAGCTTCTTCATGTTCTCGGGTTCGAACAGCACAGCCCAGGAGTCGATGGTGTCCACGCCCAGCGCGGCCTTGACCTTGTCGACGTTGTAACCGATGCCGTTGGTGCCCCACAGGTAAGGCACGGCGTACTGGTTGCCCGGGTCGTTCTTTTCCAGGCGTTTCATCAGCGCCGGGTCGAGATTGGAATAATTGGGCAGCAGATTCTTGTCGAGCTTCTGGAACGCGCCCGCCTTGATCTGCTTGCCAAGGAAATGGTTGGACGGCACCACCACGTCATAGCCGGTGTTGCCGGCCAGCAGTTTGCCTTCCAGGGTTTCGTTGGAATCGAAAACGTCCTGCACGGGTTTGATGCCCGTTTCCTTTTCGAAGTCCGCGAGTGTGTTCGGGCCGATATAGTCCGACCAGTTGTAGAAGTGCACCGTAGGCGCCGCTTGGACGCTGCATGCCAGCGTCAGGCCCGCTCCAGCCATCAAGGCCTTGCGTAATACAGAAATAGACAAGTGGGTGGTCCTCACAATCAGTGCCTTGGTGACGGCGTACTTATTGGCTACAAGCACCGCCGCACACGCAAAACCGGCGCGCAACTTACCTGCGCAGCTTCGATGCCGCAATCATCAATTGCCATTCACTGGCTCTGGGCCGGAAAACCCCGGCCCAGAGGTCACGCATCGGGGTTATTTGCCCGATTTGATCTTGGTCCAGCTACGCGTGATGTCACGCTGGACCTTGGCATCTGGTGCAGCGATCGCGTACAGCTGTTTCTTCACTTCAGCCGGTGGATAAATGCTTGGGTCACTGGTGATTGCCTTGTCCACGAACTGGGTGGCAGCGGCGTTGCCGTTCGGGAAGCGCACAGCGTTGGTGATTTCGGCCATGACTTCCGGCTGCAACAGGAAGTTCATGAACTGGTAGGCGGCGTCTTTGTGTTCGGCATCTTTCGGGATGGCGACCATGTCGTAGAAGGTGCCGGCACCTTCTTTCGGAATCACGTAGTCCACTTTGACCTTGTCGCCGGCTTCGTGGGCGCGGGCCTTGGACTGCTCCAGGTCACCCGAATAGCCGACGGCCACGCAGATGTTGCCGTTGGCCATGTCGCCGATGTACTTGGACGAGTGGAAGTAGGTGATCGAAGGACGGATCTTGAGGAACAGATCTTCGGCGGCCTTCAGGTCTTCCTTGCTGGTGCTGTTGGTCGGCTTGCCCAGGTAGTGCAGCGCCGCCGGGATCATCTCGGTCGGGGCATCCAGGAAGCTCACGCCGCAGCTCTTGAGCTTGGCGATGTTCTCAGGCTTGAACACCACGTCCCACGAGTCGATCTTGTCCACGCCCAGCGCGGCCTTGACCTTCTCCGGGTTGTAGCCGATGCCGATCGAGCCCCACATGTATGGGAAGGCGTGCTTGTTATCCTTGTCGCTGGCGTCGCCGACGGCCTTGAGCAGGTCTTCGTCCAGGTTTTTCCAGTTTGGCAGTTTGGAGCGGTCCAGTTCTTCGTATACGCCAGCCTTGATCTGCTTGGCCAGGAAGTTGTTGGACGGCACGACGATGTCGTAGCCCGACTTGCCCGCCAGCAGCTTGGCTTCGAGGGTTTCGTTGCTGTCGAAGACGTCGTACTTGACCTTGATGCCGGTCTGCTTCTCGAACTTGGCGATGGTGTCCGGAGCGATGTAGTCCGACCAGTTGTAGACGTTCAGTACCTTGTCTTCAGCCTGTGCAGCAGTGGCCATGGCACCCATCAGGGCGGCGGCCAGCAACGTCTTGCCCATTTTCTTCATGCGTCATGCTCCAGATTTTTTTGATTAGCCATCCGTTCAGCAGCCAGGCCCCGCGCTACACGCGTCGCAGCGACTGAAACAACCGCTAGTCTGGCAAGTTACAAGGCTCTGTTTCAAGGAAAGCAGGGCCTTGTAACCACTTAATGTCACATCGCTAGCCTAGCAAACGCTCAACGGATCGCTTCGAGGGTCAGGTCGAGGCACTTGCGCGCCTTTTCCACGAGCTCGTCGACCTCCTCGCGGCTGATCACCAACGGTGGCGCGATGATCATGGTGTCGCCCACCGCGCGCATGATCAGGCCGTTTTCAAAGCAGAAGTTGCGGCACACCATGCCCACGCCCTTGCCTTCGTAACGGCTGCGGGTGGCTTTGTCCTTGACCAGCTCGATTGCACCGAGCAGGCCCAGGCCGCGTACCTCGCCCACCAGCGGGTGGTCCTGCAGCTCGCGCAGACGTTTTTGCAAGTAGGGTGCCACTTCCGTGCGCGCCTTCTCGACAATCTTCTCGTCGCGCAGGATGCGCAGGTTTTCCAGGCCCACTGCGGCCGCCACCGGGTGGCCTGAATAGGTGAAGCCGTGGTTGAAGTCGCCACCTTCGCTGATCACCTTGGCCACCTTGTCACGCACGATCACACCGCCCATGGGGATGTAACCGGAGGTAAGGCCCTTGGCGATGGTCATCAGGTCGGGCTTGAGGTCGTAGTAGTCGGAGCCGAACCACTCGCCGGTGCGGCCGAAGCCACAGATCACTTCGTCGGCGACAAACAGGATGTCGTACTTCGCCAGGATCTCCTTGACCTTCGGCCAGTAGGTCTCTGGCGGAATGATCACGCCGCCGGCGCCCTGGATCGGCTCGGCAATGAAGGCGGCGACGTTGTCTTCGCCGACTTCCAGAATTTTCTTCTCCAGCTGCTCGGCTGCCCACACGCCGAACTCGTCGGGGCTCATGTCGCCGCCCTCACCGAACCAGTAAGGCTGCGGGATGTGCACGATGCCCGGGATCGGCAGGCCGCCCTGCTCGTGCATGCCGCTCATGCCGCCCAGGCACGCACCCGCGAAAGTGGAGCCGTGGTAACCGTTGATGCGGCCGATGATGGTCTGCTTGTGCGGCTTGCCCTTCAGCGCCCAGTAGTGGCGAACCATGCGTAGCACGGTGTCATTGCCTTCGGAACCGGAGCCGGTGAAGAACACATGAGTCATGCCCTCGGGCGCCACGTCGGTGATGGCCTTGGCCAGCTCCAGTGCAGGCGGGTGGGCAGTCTGGAAGAACAGGTTGTAGTACGGCAGCTCGCGCATCTGCTTTTCGGCAGCCTGCACCAGCTCTTCACGCCCATAACCGACCGCCACGCACCACAGGCCAGCCATGCCGTCGAGGATCTTGTTCCCCTCGCTGTCCCACAAATGCACGCCCTGCGCCTTGGTGATGATGCGCGGCCCCTTCTCCTTCAGCTGCTTGTAGTCACTGAAAGGTGCAAGGTGGTGCTCGCCGCTCAGGGTTTGCCATTCACGGGTTTGCGGGTTTTTGACGCTCATGTGCTTCTCCATGTTCCGCAGGCCGCCGGCGGGCGGCCTCAGGGGGTTGATCACACAGCAAACAGCAGGAACTCACGCTCCCAGGAGCTGATGACACGCTTGAAGTTCTCATGCTCGGCGCGTTTGGTGGCGACGTAGCCGGTGATGAATTTCTTGCCCAGGTACTGCACCAGCGCACGGCTGATTTCCATGCGTTCGAGGGCGTCTTCGATGGTCAGCGGCAGGCGCAGGTTGCGGCGCTCGTAGCCACGGCCCTGAACCGGTGCGCTGGCTTCGATGCCCTCGACCATGCCGATATAGCCGCACAACAGGCTGGCCGCGATGGCCAGGTAAGGGTTGGCATCGGCGCCCGGCAGGCGGTTCTCGACACGGCGGTTCTGCGGGCCGGCATCCGGTACGCGCAGGCCTACGGTGCGGTTCTCCTCACCCCACTCGACGTTCACGGGTGCCGAGGTGTCGGGCAGGAAGCGGCGGAACGAGTTGACGTTGGGGGCGAACAGCGGCAGCGCTTCGGGGATGAACTTCTGCAAGCCACCGATGTGGTGCAGGAACAGTTCGCTCATGCTGCCGTCTTCATTACTGAAGATGTTCTTGCCAGTGGCCACGTCGACCACGCTCTGGTGCAGGTGCATGGCACTGCCCGGCTCGCCGGTCATCGGCTTGGCCATGAAGGTGGCGGCGACGTTGTGCTTGAGCGCGGCCTCGCGCATGGTGCGCTTGAACACCAGGATCTGGTCGGCCAGGTGAAGGGCATCGCCGTGACGGAAGTTGATTTCCATCTGCGCCGTGCCGTCTTCGTGGATCAGCGTGTCAAGGTCCAGGCGCTGCAGTTCGCACCAGTCGTAGACGTCTTCGAACAGCGGGTCGAATTCGTTGGCGGCCTCGATCGAGAACGACTGGCGGCCGGTTTCCGGGCGGCCAGAGCGGCCAACCGGCGGCTGCAGGGGGAAGTCCGGGTCTTCGCTGCGCTTGGTCAGGTAGAACTCCATCTCCGGCGCGACGATCGGCTGCCAGCCCTTGTCGGCATACAGCTTGAGGACCTTCTTCAGCACGTTGCGCGGCGACAGTTCGACCGGGTTGCCCTTCTTGTCGTAGGTGTCGTGGATTACCTGGGCGGTCGGCTCGATGGCCCACGGCACCAGGAACACGGCATCCTGGTCGGGGCGGCAGATCATGTCGATGTCGGCCGGGTCGAGCAGGTCATAATAGATGTCATCGTCGACATAGTCGCCGGTCACGGTCTGCAGCAGCACGCTCTCGGGCAGGCGCATGCCTTTTTCGGCGATGAACTTGTTGGTCGGCGAGATCTTGCCGCGGGTGATGCCGGTCAGGTCGCTGATCAGGCATTCGACTTCGGTGATCTTGTGCTCTTTCAACCAATCGGTGAGCTGGTCGAGGTTGTTACTCATAAATACCTCAGGAGGTAAGGTGGTCCGCGCTCTGATTCTGGATGGAGTAGATTGCTAAAGCAAAAACCCACGCGCAGCCGCACTGTGGATACACTGAAACCAAGCGTGTCCGTAGTGGGATCAAAGGGCAGGAATACGAGAAGAGCAACGAAAAAGCGTTACGAGGTATCGCCCAGGTGCGCAAAGCGTCAATTATTGCGGCCATGCAGGCCACAGCTCGACTGATGCGTGCGGGAACGGCAGGGATACCCGACTGCACTGCGCAGGCAGCGCGTTCAGGTCGCGACAAGCGGACCATGTGACCCTCGTATTATTGTGTTCTGGGTTGAGTCCGAGCTTAGCCTTGTTAATTTTTTTACACAACACCTCCGTAAAAAATAAAACACGGCAGGTTGGAGATAGCCCTTTGCGAAGGAAATAGCGGATAATGGCATGCCCCGATATGCAGCAAATCTGCCGTCGATGTGCCGTTTCAGGGCATCATGGGGTTGGCTTGACATCAGTTTGTCTTTTCGATTGACTGGTCCTGCAAGCCCCCCTTGATTGATATTTTTAACAACAAAGGTGTTGCATCATGTCGGTACCCCCGCGTGCCGTTCAGCTTAACGAAGCGAACGCGTTCCTTAAGGAACATCCTGAGGTTCTCTACGTTGACCTTTTGATTGCAGATATGAATGGTGTGGTGCGCGGCAAGCGCATTGAGCGCACCAGCCTCCACAAGGTTTACGAGAAAGGCATCAACCTGCCTGCCTCCCTCTTCGCCCTGGACATCAACGGTTCCACCGTCGAAAGCACCGGGCTGGGCCTGGACATCGGCGATGCTGACCGCATCTGCTATCCAATCCCCGATACGCTCTGCAATGAGCCGTGGCAAAAGCGTCCTACCGCCCAACTGCTGATGACCATGCACGAACTGGAAGGCGAGCCATTCTTCGCTGACCCGCGCGAAGTGCTGCGTCAGGTGGTGAGCAAGTTCACCGACATGGGCCTGACCATCTGCGCCGCGTTCGAGTTGGAGTTCTACCTCATCGACCAGGAGAACGTGAACGGCCGTCCGCAGCCGCCACGCTCGCCAATTTCGGGCAAGCGCCCGCAGTCGACCCAGGTGTACCTGATCGACGACCTCGACGAATATGCCGACTGCCTGCAGGACATCCTGGAAGGCGCGAAAGAGCAAGGCATCCCGGCCGACGCCATCGTCAAGGAAAGCGCCCCGGCGCAGTTCGAAGTCAACCTGCACCACGTTGCCGACCCGCTCAAGGCCTGCGACTACGCGGTACTGCTCAAGCGGTTGATCAAGAACATCGCCTACGACCATGAAATGGACACCACCTTCATGGCCAAGCCCTACCCGGGCCAGGCTGGCAACGGCCTGCATGTACACATCTCCGTGCTGGACAAAGATGGCAACAACATCTTCACCAGCGAGGATCCCGAGCAGAACGCCGCGCTACGTCACGCTGTCGGCGGTGTGCTCGAGACCCTGCCTGCGTCCATGGCGTTTCTCTGCCCGAACGTCAACTCCTACCGCCGCTTCGGCGCGCAGTTCTACGTGCCGAATGCGCCGAGCTGGGGCCTGGACAACCGTACCGTGGCCCTGCGTGTGCCGACTGGCTCTGCAGATGCCGTGCGTATCGAGCACCGCGTAGCTGGCGCCGACGCCAACCCGTACCTGATGATGGCTGCCGTGCTGGCAGGCGTGCACCACGGCCTGACCAACAAGATCGAGCCAGGCACGCCAATTGAAGGCAACTCGTACGAGCAGTTGGAGCAGAGCCTGCCGAACAATCTGCGCGATGCCCTGCGCGAGCTGGACGACAGCGAGATCCTGAACAAGTACATCGATCCGAAGTACATCGACATCTTCGTCGCGTGCAAGGAGAGCGAGCTGGAGGAGTTCGAGCACTCGATCTCCGACCTCGAGTACAACTGGTATCTACACACCGTGTAAACAAAAACGCCGCCCATCAGGGCGGCGTTTTTCATTGATCTCCAGGCGCTTCGGCTCCTACAGGGATTTCTCGAAGATCTTCGAATTGCGCTGGTAGTTGTACAGTGACGCCCGCGCCGCCGGCAGCCGCTCGACACCGCTGGGCGCAAACCCGCGTTCACGGAACCAATGCGCCGTACGGGTGGTAAGCACGAACAAGGTATTCAACCCCATCTGCCGCGCCCGCCCTTCGATCCGCTCAAGCAGCTCATCCCCGCGCCCGCCATGGCGGTATTCCGGGTTCACCGCCAGGCACGCCAGTTCACCCGCCTGCGAATCGGCAATCGGGTACAGCGCCGCGCAGGCAATGATCATCCCTTCACGCTCGACCACGCTGAACTGTTCGATCTCGCGCTCCAGCACCTCGCGTGAGCGACGCACCAGGATGCCCTGCTCTTCCAACGGGCTGATCAGCTCCAGCAGGCCACCGACATCATCGATGGTCGCCTCACGCACGACCTCGAACTGCTCCTGCGACACCAGCGTACCGCCACCTTCACGGGTGAACAGCTCGGTCAGCAGCGCACCGTCTTCGGCATAACTGACGATATGGCTGCGCGCCACACCGCCTTTGCAGGCCTCGGCGGCGGCATCCAGCAACTCGCCCTGGTAATCGCTGCCCAGGCGCGCCAGGTGCGGGGCGATCTGTTGCGGACGCAGTTCACGCACCAGCTTGCCGTTTTCGTCCAGCAGGCCAGGTTCGGCGCCGAACAGCAGCAGCTTGTCGGCACCCAGCTCGATGGCCGCGCGAGTGGCGACGTCTTCGCAAGCCAGGTTGAAGATTTCACCGGTAGGCGAGTAGCCCAGCGGCGACAGCAGCACGATGGAGCGCTCGTCGAGCAGGCGGCTGATGCCCTTGCGATCGACCCGGCGCACCTCGCCGGTGTGGTGGTAGTCCACCCCTTCGAGCACGCCGATCGGCCGCGCAGTGACCAGGTTGCCGGAGGCCACGCGCAGGCGCGAGCCCTGCATCGGCGAGGCGGCGATATCCATCGACAGGCGCGCCTCGATGGCCAGGCGCAGGGCACCCACGGCATCGATCACGCAGTCCAGGGTGGCGGCATCGGTAATGCGCATGCCCCGGTGGTAGTGCGGGGTCAGGCCGCGATCAGAGAGACGGCTTTCGATCTGCGGGCGCGACCCATGCACCAGCACCAGGCGCACACCCAAGCTGTGCAGCAGTACCAGGTCGTGGACGATGTTGCCGAAGTTCGGGTGTTCAACCCCATCGCCGGGGAGCATGACCACGAAGGTGCAGTCGCGATGGGCATTGATGTACGGGGAGGCATGACGTAGCCAGTTGACGTATTCGGGCATGACAGGGCCTGTGGATAAAGTGGACGGAGAACGGTGAGTCACACGGCGTTCAGGATCATCGTCGGAACAGGCTTGCGGTCACGCGCGGTCTCCTCTAGGCAAGAACGAATCAACAGGGTGGACGTTTAATTCAGGCAGTAGTGCCCGATCAGGTCACGCAATAGACGCACGGTAGGCTCGATTCGTGACATTTCCAGGTATTCGCCGGGCTGGTGAGCGCAGGCGATATCGCCGGGGCCCAGCACGATGGTCTGGCAACCCAGCTGCTGAAGATAAGGCGCTTCGGTACCGAACGCCACCGCTTCGGCGCGATGGCCGGTGAGGCGTTCGGCCACTTGCACCAGTTCGGCGTCGGCGGCCTGCTCGAAGGGCGGCACTTCCGGGAACAGCGGCGCATAGTCGATACGCACCTCATGGCGCTCGGCCACCGGCTTGAGCTTGCCGCGAATGGCGGCGCGCAGCTGTTCGACATCCATGCCAGGCAGCGGGCGCAGGTCGAACTCCAGGGCGCACTGGCCACAGATGCGATTGGGGTTGTCCCCCCCATGAATGCAGCCGAAGTTCATGGTTGGCGTAGGCACGGTAAATTGCGGATTGCGGAAGGTTTCTTGCCACTGCCGGCGCAGGCCCATCAGTTCACCCATCACCTCATGCATGGCCTCCATCGCGCTGTGGCCCAGGCTCGGGTCGGACGAATGGCCGCTGCGCCCGAGGATGTCGATGCGGTCCATGAGGATGCCCTTGTGCATGCGGATCGGCCGCAGGCCCGTGGGCTCGCCGATCACCGCTGCGCGGCCGAGTGGCTGGCCGGCGGCTGCCAGGGCGCGGGCGCCGGACATCGAGCTTTCTTCATCACAGGTGGCGAGGATCAGCAGTGGTTGCTTGAAATCGTGCTCAAGCAGCGGAATCACCGCTTCGATGACCAAGGCGAAAAAGCCTTTCATGTCGCAACTGCCCAGGCCGACCCATCGGCCGTCGACCTCGGTCAGCTTGAGCGGGTCGCTGGACCACAGCTGTTCGTCGTAGGGCACCGTGTCGCTATGGCCGGCCAACACCAGGCCACCGGGGCCGGTGCCACGGCTGGCCAGCAGGTTGAACTTGCCCGGGCTGACCTGTCGGATGTCACAACTGAACCCCAGATCGCCCAGCCAGCCGGCCAGCAGGTCGATGACCTGGCGGTTGGACTGGTCCAGTGCAGGCTGGGTGCAACTGACCGAGGGCGCGGCAATCAAGGCGGCAAACTGGTCTTTCAGCGTTGGCAACGGCATGCGCGTACTCCTCGGAAGCGTTGCCCATCATAGGGCCATCCGGCGCAAGGAATAAACCGTTGCCGGCCCAGTCCTGTAGACTGCACGGCAATCACGCCCTCCTTCGAGCCTGCGATGCACAAAGAAACCGAACTCAAGCTCCGCGCCAGTCGCGAGACCCTGGCTGCCCTGCGCGAGCACCCCCTGCTGAAAAAGCGCAACAAGTCCGGCTGGCAGACCCGCGAGCTGCTCAACCAGTACTTCGACACCCCTGCGCGCGACCTCTGCGCAGCCCGTGTCGCCCTGCGCCTGCGCCGCGACGGCGAGGTGATCATCCAGACCCTGAAGTGCCGTGGCCAGAGCGTCGCCGGGCTGTCCGAGCGCAATGAATACGAATGGCACCTGGACAAGGTCAAGCTCGACCTGAAAAAGCTCGACGCCACCTGCTGGCCAGAGCCACTGGCCGAGCTGGACAAGAAAACCATCAAGCCGTTGTTCACCACCGATTTCACCCGCGAGTTCGCCGAAATCGCCTGGGGCCGTGGTAAGAGCAAGGTGGTCATCGAGGCCGCGCTGGACCAAGGCTTCGTGATCGCCGGCAAGCAGAAGGAAGAGATCTGCGAGCTCGAACTGGAGTTGCGCGAAGGCGCCCCTGAAGCGCTGCTGGAGCTGGCTGCCGAGCTGGCCGCCAGCCTGCCGCTGATGCCATGCGACATCAGCAAGGCCGAGCGCGGCTACCGCCTGCTGGAGCCGGACAGCTACGAGCTGGGCCTGCCAACCACCGAGCTGGACGCCGAAATGGCCGTGGACGACGCCTTCGCAGCCCTCGCCTGGCAATTGCTGGGCAGCAGCCAGCGCCTGGCCGAGCAGTATCGCCACAATGGCCACTGGCGCCTGCTGCAGGACTGGGTGCAGTGCCTGGCCGAGTTGCGCGCACTGGTTGCCAGCCTGGGCCAGGCTGCGCCACGCGCGACCACCCGCGAGCTGCGCGCCAGCCTCGATGCGCTACTGGAAGACTGGCGCCCGCTGGTGCAGGCCGGTAATGACGACGAAGACATCCGCCGTGCCGCGCCCGAGCAGTTCATCCAAGAGCTCGAAGACGTACGCTGGGGCCAGTTCTCCCTGGAAACCTCGCGCTGGCTGCTGGCCCGCGCCTGGACCGTGGAGCGCAAGGGCCGTGGCGAGCGCCAAGGCAAGGCGCAGCTGGCCAGCTGGCTGGCGCACCTGCTGGGTGAGGAAGGCCGCTCGCTGAAGCTGACGCTGTACACCCAGCGTCCGGAAGACCTGGCCGAACAGCTGCCGCGTATCGAACAGCTGCTGGCCTGGCTGCACCATGCTCGCCAGGTGCTCGAAGCACCCCAGATGGACCGCCTGTACGGCGACCTGAAAAAGCTGCATGAACTGGCTGAGCTGCCCTTGGGCGAAGAGCCTGGCGAACTGCTGGAAGCGCGTATCGAGCAAGCTCGGGCGGTCGACCAGAGCCGTGGCTGGAAGCACCTGCTCAAGGCTTGAGACCGCTCCTGAAGGCTAACGAGGCTTTGTAGGAGCGGCCTTGTGTCGCGAAAGGGGTGCGAAGCGCCCCCAGGATTTGTGCAGTAGGCTGATTTTGCAGGGTCCGATTTGTGGCCCTTTCGCGACACGAGGCCGCTCCTACAGGGGCCGCATCAGCGGGTCTGAAGCGGCCTCACCTCGACAGTGGCAGGCTGGTGGTGGACTTGATCTCCGACAGCGCCACAATCGAGTTCACTTCCTGAATACCCGGCACGTTCGAGAGCTTTTCGAAAAAGAAGCGCTCATAAGCCTCGATATCCGAGGTAACGATGCGCAACAGAAAATCCACCGCCCCCATCAGCACATAGCACTCCAGCACTTCCGGAAAGCCGCGGATCGCCTCGGTGAATTCGGTGAAGTTGGAGCGGCCGTGGGCGTTGAGTTTCACCTCAGCAAAAATCTGCGTGTTCAGGCCGACTTTCTTGCGATCCAGCAGGGTCACCTGCCCACGGATCACACCTTCGTCTTTCAGCCGCTGAATCCTGCGCCAGCAGGGTGATTGTGACAGCCCCACACGCTCGGCGATCTGCGCACTGGACAGCGATGCGTCCTCTTGCAGGAGCTCGAGAATGCGTCGGTCATAGGCATCCAGTTCGCCTTGCATTAATAATTCTCCAAAAAGCACTTATTTGAATTGATCAATCTGCAGCTCTAGGTATTCGATGGAATCATAGCGAAAAAATACCGGCCTCGACGTGCAAGAATTTCTCCCACATTCGCGGAGACCCAGCATGAACGCACTCGAACGCCCCTTGGCCCGCAGCGATGCCTGGGCCGCCAACACCAGCCACAGCACCGTACGATATCGCCTGCAGGCCGAAGCCGAGCCGGATACCCTTTGCCGGGTGCTCAACCTGTTTGCCCTGCAGTTCCTGACACCGCACAGCGTGCAGGTCAACCAGCAGGAAGACTGGCTCGACATCGAGGTTGGCGTCGGCGGGCTGAGCTGGCATCGGGCGCAAGTGATTGCACAAAAACTGCGCAACCTGGTGTGTGTCGGGGAAGTGAGCCTGGAAAACCTGGCGCGCCTGGAGCTGGCGGTGGTCTGAAGCCCGGCGGCGCAAAATCCCGAAATCCTTTCCCAAACCCCGTTCCGCCAGGCACGGCTAGCCTTGACCAAGGTCTCCCCCAAGGCACGGACGCCGCCGATGTTCACACCCAACGAGCAAGCCCTCGACCTCAAAAGCCTGCTGGACGCCTTGCAAGCCGACCAGCACCTGACTGCCAACGATTCATGCCAGGTTCGCGAACAAGCATCCCGCTACAGTGCTCACCACCCGCTTGAGGCCATCGCTGCCGTGGGCCTGGAAGATCGCAGCCAGCCCGGCAAACTGCTGAATCTGGACACCCTCTGCCAATGGCTGGCGCAAAAAGTCGGTCAGCCCTACCTGCGTATCGACCCCATGCAACTCGACCTGGCCCGGGTCAATGGCCTGATCTCCCCTGCCTTCGCGCAGCGCCACGGCATCTTGGTCGTGGCCAACGACGCCGATGCCATCACTGTGGCCAGTGCCGAACCTTATCAACAGCTGTGGCAGGCCGACCTCGCGCGCAGCCTGGGCAAGCCGATCCGCCGGGTGCTGGCCAGCCCGCTGCAGATCCGCCAACTGGGCCAGTCGCTGTTTCGCCTGGCCCACTCGGTACAAGGTGCGCAGCACCAGCAAGCGACCAGCCTGGGCGAGCTCGAACACTTGCTTGAGCTTGGCAAGCGCCAGGTGGAGGCCACCGCCGATGATGCGCACATCGTGCATATCGTCGACTGGCTGCTGCAGTACGCCATCGAGCAGCGCGCCAGTGATATCCATCTGGAGCCACGCCGCGACCAGGGCCACCTGCGCTACCGCATCGACGGGCTGCTACACACGGTCTACGCCTTCCCGGCCAGCGTCACGCTGGCCGTGGTCAGCCGCCTGAAACACCTGGGGCGCATGGACGTAGCGGAAAAGCGCCGCCCACAGGATGGCAGGGTGAAGAGCAGCCTGCCAGGCGGCAGCGAAGTGGAGCTGCGCCTCTCGACGCTGCCGACACCCTTTGGTGAAAAACTGGTGCTGCGCTTGTTCGACCCACGCCAGTTGCAGGAAGACTTCGACCAGCTGGGCCTGGAGGGCGAGCAGTTGAGCCAGTGGCAAACGCTATTGCAGCGTCGCCAGGGCATCCTGCTGGTCACCGGGCCAACTGGCTCCGGCAAGACCAGCACGCTTTACGCCAGCCTCAAGTTGCTGGCCACACCGCAGGTCAACCTGTGCACCATCGAAGACCCGATCGAGCGCCTGGAACCTTCGTTCAACCAGTTACAGGTGCAGCCTGCCCTGGGCCTGGGTTTTGCCGATGGCGTGCGCGCCCTGCTGCGCCAGGACCCGGACATCATCATGATCGGCGAGATCCGCGACCGCGAGACCGCAATGGTGGCCGTTCAGGCTGCCCTCACCGGGCACCTGGTGCTTTCCACCCTGCACACCAATGACACCTGCAGCGCCATTACCCGCCTGCTTGAGCTGGGCGTTGCCGATTACCTGATCCGGGCGACCCTGGGTGGGGTCATGGCCCAACGCCTGGTGCGCGTGCTTTGCAACACATGCCACGGCCGCCCATCCAGCGATCCGTGCCAAGTCTGCCGGGGCACCGGCTATCGTGGCCGGACGGGTTTGTTCGAACTGCTGATCCCGAGTGAAAGCCTGCGTGCACGGATAGGCGCCAGCACCGATCTGGCCGAACTGCAACGGCAGGCTCTAGCTGAAGGGTTACAGGATCTGCGCAGCTGTGGCCAGGCGAAAGTGAACCGCGGGCTGACCCGCCTGGAGGAGGTGCTGCGGGTCTGTTCTTGAGCAAAAAACCCTTGTATTCAAGGAACTTGCGGCCATTTCGCTGGATCAAACCGGCCATCTCCAACCCTCACCCTTCGAGGTGTTTCATCATGCGTCTCAAAACCGCCATCGCAGCTGCTGCCCTGCTTTCGCTGCCTGTTGGCTCCGCCATGGCCGATACCTTCTGGCGTAACGTAATGACCTCTGGCGCCACCACGGCGTCGAGCTACATCACCTCGCACGACCACAAGCGGGTACTCGCGGCGCAGGATGACGCCGGCAGCTTCGTCGCCAGTGAGGGGGCAATTCGCGGGCCGTTCCTGGAGCAGGCGCTGCAACAGGTGCGTGCCGAGAACCCAGGGATGCAAGCCTCGGACATGGAACTGGCGAACGCCATCCTGGCCAAGAACGCGGTAACCAACTAAGGCTTTGGGGGCGCTATGCGCCCCTTTCGCGACACAAGGCCGCTCCTACAGCAGATCACGAAACCTTGCAGGAGCGGACTTGTGTCGCGATGGGCCGCAAAGCGGCCCCAGATTTCAGCGGTAAGCCTCCACCGGCACGCAAGCACAGAACAGATTCCTGTCCCCATACACATTGTCGACCCGGTTCACCGCTGGCCAGTACTTGTGCAGCCGCACGTGGGCACTGGGCGCAACCGCCTGCTCCAGGCTGTAAGGCCGGGCCCACGGCGCCAGCACATCGGCCAGGGTATGCGGCGCATGCTTGAGCGGGTTGTCCTCCGCCGGCCAGTTACCTTCCTGCACCTGGGCAATTTCCGCCCGAATTGCCAGCATCGCTTCGACGAAGCGGTCCAGCTCGGCCTTCGACTCACTTTCAGTGGGTTCGATCATCAGCGTTCCAGGTACCGGGAACGACATGGTCGGGGCATGGAAGCCATAGTCCATCAGGCGCTTGGCCACGTCCTCCTCGGTAATGCCGGTCTGCGCCTTGAGCGGCCGCAGGTCGAGGATGCACTCATGCGCCACCCGCTGGTTGCGCCCGCGGTACAACACCGGGAACGCGCCGCCGAGCTGGCTGGCCAGGTAGTTGGCCGAAAGGATCGCCACTTCGCTCGCATCAGCCAGCTGAGGGCCCATCATGGCGATGTACATCCAGCTGATCGGCAGGATGCTCGCACTGCCCCAAGGCGCGGCGCTGACGGCGCTGTTGTTCGGGTCCAGGCCCGGCACGGGCACTACCGGGTGGCTGGCGACGAACGGCTTCAGATGAGCACGGATGCCGATCGGCCCCATGCCCGGGCCGCCACCGCCGTGAGGGATACAAAAGGTCTTGTGCAGGTTCATGTGTGAAACGTCGGCGCCAATGTCCGCTGGCCGCGCCAGGCCGACCTGGGCGTTGAGGTTGGCACCGTCCATGTACACCTGGCCACCGTGCTGGTGGACCACTTCGCAGATCTCGCGGATACCTTCTTCGTACACGCCATGGGTCGAGGGGTAGGTGACCATCAGGCACGACAGCGTGTCGCCGGCGGCATGGGCCTTGGCCTTGAGGTCTTCGAGGTCGACGTTGCCAGCATCGTCACAATCGACGATCACCACCTCCATGCCAGCCATCTGCGCGGAGGCCGGGTTGGTGCCGTGAGCCGACGACGGAATCAGGCACAGCGTGCGCTGGGGCTGATGACGGCTGCGGTGATAGCGGGTGATGGCCATGAGCCCGGCATATTCACCCTGGGCACCGGAGTTGGGCTGCATGCAGATGGCGTCGAAGCCGGTAATGGCGCACAACCAGCTTTCCAGCTCGTCGATCATCGCCTTGTAACCGGTGACCTGTGCCGCCGGTGCAAAGGGATGAAGCTGGGCGAAAGCGGGCCAGGTGATGGGGATCATCTCGCTGGTGGCATTGAGCTTCATGGTGCAGGAGCCCAGCGGAATCATCGACTGGTTCAGCGCCAGGTCCTTGCTCTCCAGCTGCTTGAGGTAGCGCAGCATCTCGGTTTCGCTGTGGTGCAGGTTGAATACCGGGTGGCTGAGGAACGGCGTGCGTCGCACCAGCGCAGCGGGGATGCCCTCCGGTAACGCGTGCTGGTCGAGGGTAGCGATATCCAGGCCGTGATCGACACCCAGGAAAATATCCAGCAGCCGCAGCACGGTGGCTTCGCTACAGGTCTCGTCCAGGCTCACGCCCAGATGGCCGCGGCCCAGGATACGCAGGTTGATGCGGGCGGCTTCGGCACTGTCGATGATCGCTGCCTGGGCGCCGCCGACATCCAGGGTCAAGGTGTCGAAAAAGTGCTGGTTGAGGCGCTTGATGCCTTTGGCCTCAAGGCCTGCCGCCAGCACGAAGGTCAGCCGGTGCACGCGCTGGGCAATACGCTGCAGGCCTTCGGGGCCGTGATACACCGCATAGAACCCGGCCATGTTGGCCAACAGCACCTGGGCTGTGCAGATGTTGGAGTTGGCTTTTTCGCGGCGGATATGTTGCTCACGCGTCTGCAGGGCCATGCGTAGCGCAGTATTGCCACGGGCATCGCGGGACACACCGATGATGCGCCCGGGCATCGCCCGCTTGTAATCGTCACGGCACGCAAAATAGGCCGCGTGCGGGCCGCCATAGCCCATAGGTACGCCGAAGCGCTGAGTCGAACCCAGCACCACGTCGGCTCCCAGCTCGCCGGGCGGGGTCAGCACCACCAGGCTGAGCAGGTCGGCAGCCACACAGGCCAGGGCCTGCTGGCTGTGCAACTGGTCGATGAACGGGCGCAGGTCGCGCACCTCGCCGTGGGTATCCGGATATTGCAGCAAGGCACCGAAGACCTGGTGCTGGGCGAGGTTATCCACAGCGTCGACGATCAACTGGAAACCGAACCCTTCCGCACGGGTTTTCAGCACCGACAAGGTCTGTGGATGGCAATGCTCGTCGGCAAAGAAGGCGTTGCTCTTGTTGCGCGCCACACGTTTGGCCAGGGCCATGGCTTCGGCAGCCGCCGTGGCTTCGTCGAGCAATGACGCGTTGGCCAGCGCCAGGCCTGTGAGGTCGATGACCATCTGCTGGAAGTTCAGCAGCGCCTCCAGACGACCTTGGGCGATTTCGGGCTGATAGGGCGTGTAGGCGGTGTACCAGCCGGGGTTTTCCAGCACGTTGCGCAAGATGACGGTGGGCGTGACGGTGCCGTGGTAGCCCATGCCGATGAGGCTGGTCCACACCTGGTTCTGCTCGGCGAAGCCTGCAAGCTTGGCCAACGCAGCCTGTTCATCCAGGGCCGGCGGCAGGTCGAGGGCACGGTTGAAGCGGATGCCTGGCGGCACAGTTTGCTCGATCAGTTCGCTGCGGCTGTTGAGGCCGAGGGCAGTGAGCATTGACTGCTGCTCCGAGGCATCGGGCCCCAGGTGGCGGCGCAGGAAAGGGTTGAGCTCTTGCAGTTGATGCAGGGATGGCGACTGGGACATGTCGACGCTCTCTTCCTAGACCAGGTCTCATGGAGACTTATAAGTCTAGGAAGGGATCGCCGATACTGCGGGAAAACTTGTTTCTGCAGGTTCGGCCTCTTCGCGGCTAAAGCCGCTCCTACAAAGCATTGCACAGGCCTCGAGCGCGGCGCTGTGCCTGTAGGAGCGGCTTTAGCCGCGAAGCAGGCGACGCGGTCTTACTCGCCGATAGCGGCTGCGTAACCTGCAGCATCCAGCAGCTTGTCCAGCTCGGCCGGGTTGCTTGGCTTGAGCTTGAAGATCCACGACGCGTAAGGCTCTTCGTTGAGCAGCTCCGGGCTGTCGGCCAGCTCTTCGTTGACGGCGATCACTTCACCGGAAACAGGAGCGTAGATGTCGGAAGCAGCCTTGACCGACTCGACCACGCCCGCAGTGTCGCCAGCGCCGAACACCTTGCCGACTTCGGCCAGCTCGACGAACACCACGTCACCCAGCGCTTGCTGGGCGTGGTCGCTGATACCTACGGTGACGCTGCCATCAGCTTCCAGGCGTGCCCATTCGTGGCTTTCGGCGAAACGCAGATCGGCGGGGATATTGCTCATGTGTTGAATTCCTCGTTTGGGTCAGCGGTTCGGCCCGCCGTTGATTGTTCAGATCAGAATCTTGCCGTGGCGCACGAAGGTCGGTCTGACCACCCGCACCGGGTACCATTTGCCGCGGATCTCGACCTCGGCGCGGTCACCGGTAGCCATGGGCACGCGTGCCAGGGCAATGGATTTGCTCAGCGTAGGTGAGAAACTACCACTGGTGATCTCCCCTTCGCCAATCCCGGCTACACGAACCACCTGGTGGGCACGCAGCACGCCGCGCTCTTCCAGCACCAAGCCAACCAGTTTTTCCTGCACACCTCGGTCGATTTCCGCCAACAGGCCAGCACGGCCGACGAAGTTGCGTTCAGCTGGCTCCCAGGCGACACACCAACCCAGGTTGGAGGTCAGCGGGGTGTGGCTCTCATCGATGTCCTGGCCATACAGGTTCATGCCGGCTTCCAGGCGCAGGGTATCGCGCGCGCCCAGGCCGCTCGGCGCGATGCCGGCGCCAACCAGGTCGTTGAAGAACGCTACGGCCTCATCACCCGGCAGGATGATTTCCAGCCCGTCTTCACCGGTGTAGCCGGTACGGGCGATGAACCAGTCACCTTCGGCAAGACCTTCGAACGGGTGCAGTTCGCGGATCAGTGCGGCGCGAGCAGGGCTCAGCAGTGCGGCGACTTTGTCGCGGGCATAAGGGCCTTGAATGGCGAGGATGGCCAGGTCGGGGCGAACCTCGAACGAGACGCTGAAACCTGCACTTTGCAGCTGCAGCCAATTGATGACCTTCGCCCGCGTGGCCGCGTTGGTGACCAGGCGGTAGCCGCCCTGGGTGCGGTAGACGATCAGGTCGTCGATGACCCCGCCGTCCTCATTGAGCAAGGGGCTGTACAGCGCCTTGCCGGTGCCGTCGAGACGGGCCACGTCGTTGGCCAGCAGACGTTGCAGCCAAGGTGTGGCTTGTTCGCCAGCAATGTCGATGACCGTCATGTGGGAAACATCGAAGACACCGCAGTCGCTGCGCACCTGATGGTGCTCCTCGACCTGCGAGCCATAATGCAGCGGCATGTCCCAGCCACCGAAATCGACCGTCTTGGCGCCAAGTGCCAGGTGCAAGTCGTACAAAAGCGTGCGCTGTCCCATGGGTTTCTCCTTCCGGGCGTGGCGAAGCGGCGGCGGTCGATGACGTTTAATCGTCAGCTCTTCTTGTAGGCCCCGCCGCGCGAATGCCGCGCATTGTAGCCGCAAGGGCGCAAGCTGGCATCCTCAGTGACTGTGACCAGGGCGACGAGCGGAACGGCGGATCAGCCCGATGACCGGCAACAGCCCTACCAGCACCAAGGTCAGCGCCGGCAGCGAGGCGCGCGCCCATTCGCCTTCGCTGGTCATCTCGAACACCCTTACCGCCAGGGTGTCCCAGCCGAACGGGCGCATCAGCAAGGTGGCGGGCATTTCCTTGAGCACATCGACGAACACCAGCAACGCGGCACTCAGGGCTCCTGGCACCAGCAACGGCAGATACACCTTGAAAAACAAACCCAGGCCACCGACGCCAAGGCTGCGCGAAGCCTCCGGCAACGAGGGGCGAATGCGCTCCAGGCTGCTTTCCAATGGGCTGTAAGCGACGGCGATGAAGCGCACCAGGTAGGCCAGCAGCAAGGCGGCAAGGCTGCCCAACAGCAGTGGCTTGCCTGCGCCGCCCAACCAGGCCGACAGCGGAATGACCAGCTGATTATCCAGGTAGCTGAAAGCCAGCATGATCGACACCGCCAGCACCGAGCCGGGCAATGCGTAGCCCAGGTTGGCCAGGCCGACGCCCGCACGGATACCGGCTGTCGGCGCCTGACGGCGGGCGAAGGCCAGCATCAGGGCCACGCAAACAGTGATCAACGCGGCCATGCCGCCCAGGTACAACGTATGCAGCACCAGGCCGACATACCGCTCGTCCAGATCATGCCGGCCGCGCTGCCAGAACCACGCCAGCAACTGCAGCAGTGGAATGACGAATGCGCAGGCGAACACCAGCAGGCACCAGCCACTGGCCAGCAGCGCCTTGAACCCACGCAAGTGGTAAAGCGCCTGGCCGCGCGGGCGCTCATTGCCACTGCGGGTCGCACCACGGGCGCGGCGCTCGCCGTACAGCACCAGCATCACCGCCAGCAGCAGCAGGCTGGCAAGTTGGGCCGCGCTGGAAAGGCTGAAAAAGCCGTACCAGGTCTTGTAGATGGCCGTGGTGAAGGTATCGAAGTTGAACACGGCCACCGCGCCGAAATCGGCCAGGGTCTCCATCAGCGCAAGGGCAATACCTGCACCAATCGCTGGCCGCGCCATCGGCAAGGCTACCCGCCAGAAGGCTTGCAGGGGAGACAGGCCAAGTACCCGGGCAGCCTCCATCAAGCCCTTGCCCTGGGCCAGGAACGCCGTACGCGCCAGCAGGTAGACATAGGGGTAGAACACCAGCACCAGCACGATAATCACCCCACCCGTGGAGCGTACTCGTGGCAGGCGCATGGGCCCGAACACCTCGCGCAGGGCGCTTTGCACCGGGCCGGCAAAGTCGAGCAAGCCGACGAAGACGAAGGCCAGCACGTAGGCGGGGATCGCGAACGGCAGCATCAACGCCCAATCGAGCCAGCGCCGGCCAGGGAACTCACACAGGCTGGTGAGCCAGGCCAGGCTGACGCCGAGCAGGGTGACGCCGGTACCGACGCCGACCACCAGGGTTGCGGTATTGCCCAGCAGGCGGCCCATCTGGGTGTCGAGCAGGTGCGACCAGATCTGCAGGTCGACCGACTGCCAGGACAGCAGCAGCACACTCAAGGGCAGGAGGACCAGGGTGGCGGTCAAAGTGACCGGGAGGTACCAGCGGCTTTGTGGGGTGTGCGGCAAGGTTGAATTCTCGGTTGCAATAGCGACCGCTGCGCGGTCGTTCGCGGGTAAACCCGCTCCTACAGGGTTTAGCGCCATCTGAAGTGCGATGGTGTTCCTGTGGGAGCGGGTTTACCCGCGAAAGGGCCCTGACATACCCCGGAAGTGTAAAGCCTGGTGCTTAATTCCAGCCAGCCCGATCCATCAGGCGAATGGCATCGGCCTGGCGCTTGCCAGCCACTTCCACCGGAAGGCTGTCGGCCTTGAAGCTGCCCCAGGCCGCCACTTCTTCCGACGGCTTGACCTTCGGGTTGGCCGGGAACTCCTGGTTGATGTCGGCGAACAGCTTCTGCGCCTCTTCGCCAGTCATCCACTCGACCAGCTTTTTGGCAGCTTCCGGGTGCGGGGCATGCTTGGTCAGGCCGATACCCGACAGATTGACGTGCACGCCGCGGTCACCCTGGTTGGGCCAGAAGATCTTCACCGGCAGTTTCGGGTTCTGGGCGTGCATGCGGCCGTAGTAATAGGTGTTGACCACACCCACATCGCACTGGCCGGCTTCGATGGCCTGGATCACGGCGTTGTCGTCGGAGAACACGTCGGTGGACAGGTTGCTGACCCAGCCTTTGACGATCTGCTCGGCCTTGGCTTCACCGTGGTTCTCGATCAGCGTGGCCGTCAGCGACTGGTTGTACACCTTCTTCGCCGTGCGCAGGCACAGGCGGCCTTCCCAGTGCTTGTCAGCGAGGGCTTCATAAGTGGTCAGCTCGGCCGGTTTGACCCGCTCGGTGGAGTAGACGATGGTCCGTGCGCGCAGGCTCAGGCCGGTCCAGTCATGGGACGAAGCGCGGTACTGCGGTGGGATGTTCTGGTCGATGATGTCCGACTTGATCGGCTGCAAAATGCCCATCTGCTCGGCCTGCCAGAGGTTGCCGGCATCGACGGTGAGCAGCAGGTCGGCCACACCGTTCTCGCCCTCGGCCTTGATGCGCTGCATCAGCGGCGCTTCCTTGTCGGTGATGAACTTGACCTTGACCCCGGTCTTGGCGGTATAGGCGTCGAACACCGGCTTGATCAGCTCGTCGATGCGCGAGGAGTACACCACCACTTCGTCCGCCGCTTGGGCGGTGCCGCCCAACAGGGTCAGGGCCAGGGCGGCCAATAGGGGCTTGCGTGGCAACATGGAAAGCACTCCTCGGATCGTATGAGAGGCGCAAATGGTAGTGAATCCCATTTTCCAGCTCATCTACCGAGCAGTTACCGGATGTTGCAAGGGCCGCTTGCGACCCGCTCGCGACACACGGCCGCTCCTACAGGAGACCGCAGCTCCGTGTAGGAGCGACCTTACCGGGGTGCCGGACCGGTCGGAAAGGGCTGCAAAGCAGCCCCAGCCATCTCAAGCCTTCGCCAGTTCCGGCAGGTCTCCGGTCAACCCCAAGGCCTGGCGCACGAACATCGCCTTGGCTTCCGGCATCTGTTCCACCAGCTTCAAGCCGCTGTTTCGCAGCCAGCGCAACGGCAACGGATTGGCCTGGAACAACCGCTCGAAGCCTTCCATTGCCGCCATCAACGCCAGGTTGTGCGGCATGCGCCTGCGCTCATAACGGCTGAGCACTTTCACATCCGCCAACCGCTCACCGCGCGCGCAGGCCTTCTCCAGCACCTCGGCCAGCACTGCAGCATCAAGGAAGCCCAGATTGACACCCTGCCCGGCCAACGGGTGAATGGTGTGCGCGGCATCGCCGATCAACACCAACCCTTCGTCCACGTAGCGCTTGGCGTGGCGCTGGCGCAACGGCACGCAGACGCGGGGGTCGGCTTCCAGCACATCGCCCAAACGCCCCTCAAAAGCGCGCTCAAGGGCCTTGAGGAAGGCCTGTTCATCCAACGCCATGATCTGCTCGGCCTGCTCCGGAGTCGTCGACCAGACAATCGAGCACCAGTCCTGCTTGCCGTCACGGGACAGCGGCAGGAACGCCAGCGGCCCCTCATCGGTGAAGCGCTGCCAGGCGGTGGCCTGATGTGCGGCACTGCAGCGCACGCTGGTGACGATCGCGTGGTGCAGGTAATCCCATTCGCGGGTCTCGCAGCCGGCCAGGCGGCGCACCGCCGAATTGGCGCCGTCTGCGGCCACTACCAGCGGCGTACGCAGTTGGCGGCCATCGGCCAGGGTCAGCAGCCATTCGTCACCGGAGCGGCGCAGCTGTTCCAGACGGGCATTGGGCAGCAGGCCGATGTCGCTGTCGTGCAGGCGCTCCAGCAAACCATCCTGGACCACCCGGTTCTCGACAATATGGCCGAGCACTTGGGCATGCACGCTGGCTGCCGAGAAATGTACATGACCGGTACCGCTGCCATCCCATACATGCATGTCGGAATACGGCGACACACGCCGACTGGCGATGCCGTCCCAGGCGCCGAGGCGTTCGAGGATGCGCTGGCTGGCCGCCGACAAGGCACTGACCCGTGGCTCGAACGGTGCAGCGCCGTCGAACGGTTTGACCGACAGCGGGCCGCCATCGAGCAGGAGAATATCCAGGCCACTGTGGCGAAGCGCCAGGGCCAGGGCGCTGCCGACCATACCGGCACCGACAATCAACAGATCTGCGCGCATTTCCATGCCTTACGCCTGCCTCGCTTGCGGCTTGAGCCGCACGTATAGGGTTTTATCGACCCGTGCCACCAGCTCGCCGGCTTCGTCACGGATATCGACCTGCACACGCGGCAGGTACTTCTTGCCACTGGCGGTCTGCCGGCGGATTTCGTCCAGCAGCGCGTCATCGACGTGGAATTCGGCGTACACCGTGCTCTTGCCCGGGGCGATGAAATCGATGCTGGCGGCTTTGTCCCAGACGATGTACTCGCGGCCCAGCTGCTCGATCAGCAACAGCATGTAGAACGGGTCGACCATCGAGTACAGGCTGCCGCCAAACTGGGTGCCAACATAGTTGCGGTTCCAGCGGGTCAGTTTCATGCGTACCTTGATGTTGCGCATGTCCGGGCTGATGTGCTGGATGCGGATGCCGGCACCGATGTATGGCGGGTAGAAGTTCAGCAGCCAGCGCAACATGCGCGCCCGGCGCGCCAGCCTGCGCGGGTTGCTCATGCCTGGCCCCGCGGATCGGGGCGGGTACCGAGGCCCATGGCCTGGCGGGCAAACCAGCTTTTTGCCGGTGGTAGCAGGTCAAGCCCTAGCAGGCCGATATTGCGCCCGGCAGCCAGCAACGGCTGGTTGCTGCCGAACAAGCGGGTGACCTGGTCGGAGAAGCCGATGGTCAGGGCCTGGTCGAGACGCTGGCGCTGGCGATAGGCCTGCAGACTGGCCAGGTCGCCTGGCTGTTGCGGGCCTGCCAGCAGCGCATCGGCCAGCGATTGCACATCACGCAGCGAGAGGTTGAAGCCTTGGCCGGCGATCGGGTGCAGGCTGTGCGCCGCGTTGCCCAGTACCACCAAGTGTGGCCGCACCTGCTCTTCGGCCTCGATCAGCGCGAGCGGGTAGAGATGCCGGGCACCCACCTGACGCAGGGCGCCGAGGCGGTAGCCAAAGGCATCCTGCAACTCGCTCAGGAAGCTGCGCTCGTCGATTTCGGCCAGGCGCCGGGCGTCCATCCCCTGCCGCGTCCAGACCAGCGCGCAGCGGTTTTCCGGCAACGGCAGCAAGGCCATCGGGCCTTGCTCGGTGAAGCGCTCGAAGGCTTGGCCACAGTGGGCCTCCCCCGGGGTGATGTTGGCGATCAGTGCGCTCTGTTCGTACGGAGTACGGCGCACATGAATGCCCAACTGCTGGCGCAGACCAGAACGGCCACCATCGGCCAGCACTGCAAGGTCGCACTCCAGGCTGGTGTCGTCGTCCAGCAGCAGGCGGTAGCCACCCTCGATGGCCTGCATCGCCTTCACTTCGGCCGGGCAACGCCAGCTCACCACCTCACGGTCCAGCCCCTGCCACAGGCATTGGCCGAGCCAGGCATTCTCCACCACGTAACCCAAGGCCGGCACGCCCTCTTCCATGGCATCCAGCCGGGTAGCGCCGAAACGGCCGCGGTCAGAGACCTGAATCTGCCGAATCGGCTCGGCGCGCGGGCTGATGGTTTGCCACAGGCCAAGGTGCTGGTAGATCTGCCGGGTGCCGAACGACAAAGCCGAGGAGCGTGCATCGTAGCTCGGCTGGAAGCTGTCGCCGGGAGCGAACGGCTCGATCAGCAGGATGTTCCAGCCACGCGCCTTGGCACCGGCCTGCAGGGCCAGGGCCAGGCTCGCGCCGACCAGACCGCCGCCAATGATCGCCAGGTTGACCCGACTCATGCCGCGTCCTTGCGTGCAGCCTGCATCAGCGCCTCGATCTCGGCGACTGTGCGGGGTACACCCGAAGTCAGAATTTCACAACCTTGCTTGGTCACTACCACGTCATCCTCGATCCTGATGCCGATGCCGCGCCATTTCTTCGCGACCTCTTGGTTGTCAGCGGCAATGTAGATGCCCGGCTCGACCGTCAGCGCCATGCCGGGCTCCAGCACCCGCCACTCGCCGCCGACCTTGTATTCGCCGACATCGTGCACATCCATGCCCAGCCAGTGCCCGGCGCGGTGCATGTAGAACGCCCGGTAGGCCTCGCTGTCGATCAACGCCTGCACCTCACCCTTGAGCAAGCCAAGCGCCACCAGGCCTTCAGTGATGACCTGCACGGTCGCCTCGTGGGCGTGGTTCCAGTGCTTGCCCGGGGCGATCTCGGCAAAGGCTGCAGCCTGGGCCTTGAGCACCAGCTCGTAGATGGCCTTCTGCTCGGGTGAAAAGCGCCCGCTGACCGGGAAGGTACGGGTGATGTCGCTGGCGTAGCAGTCGATCTCGCAACCGGCATCGATCAGCACCAGGTCACCGTCCTTGAGCAGGGCATCGTTCTGCTGATAGTGCAGGATGCAGCCATTGCGCCCGGCGGCGACGATCGAACCATAGGCCGGCATCTTTGCCCCGCCCTTGCGGAACTCATAGTCCAGCTCGGCTTCCAGGCTGTATTCATGCAACCCGGCCCGGCAGGCCTGCATGGCCCGCACATGGGCGCGCGCAGAGATATCTGCGGCAGCACGCATCACCTTCACTTCCGCTGCCGATTTATACAGGCGCATGTCGTGCAGCAGATGATCCAGCGCAACGAACTCGTTCGGCGGCTGAGCGCCGAGGCGTGCCTTGGAGCGGATCACATTGATCCAGTCCATCAGCCGGCGGTCGAACTCGGGGTTGCTGCCCATGGCGCTGTAGACCCGCTCGCGGCCTTCGATCAGGCCGGGCAGGATCTCGTCGATATCGGTGATCGGGAACGCATCGTCCGCGCCGAAGTCACGCACAGCACCTTCCTGGCCGGCACGCAGCCCGTCCCACTGCTCACGTTCTGGGTTGCGCTCGCGGCAGAACAGCACGTACTCGCCATGCTCGCGCCCGGGGATCAGCGCAATCACCGCCTCAGGCTCCGGGAAGCCGCTGAGGTACTGGAAATCGCTGTCCTGGCGGTACACGTGCTCGACGTCACGGTTGCGAATGGCAACTGCGGCAGCCGGCAGGATGGCAATGCTGTTGGGGACCATCTGCGCCATCAGCGCCTTGCGCCGACGGGCATACTCGGCCTTGGGTATGTGGCTCATGGGCAGAACTACCCCCGGTTGATCAGTGCAGCGAAGGTTTTGGCGCGGGTGCGGCAGGCGCGGCCAGCTCCGTGTACAGCAGCAGCGGTGCGACGCGCAGGTACTCCATGACCTCCATGTAGTCGCTCTCGCCGTCTTCGGATTCTTCGAGGGCTTCCTGGACTTGGGAAATGGCCACCAGGTCCTGCAGCACTTCCTTGGCTTCGGTAGACAGGTCCTTGCCACCTGCGTTCAGGCCGAAGCCGGTGATGAAGCCCTGGCACCACTGGCCCAGTGCCTCGGCGCGGTCGGCGAGTGCGGCATCGTCGCTTGGCAGCAGCAGGACGATGGCCATGTCTTCGCTGTTCAGTTCGCCCTTGACCATCTCTTGCAGGCCGATCAGGGCGTTGCGCACGGTGTCACCAGGTTCGGTTTCCAGCAGCTGGGCGGCATCGGCCAGCCAGGCCTCGGCATCGAAGCCTGCACCGGCACAGCTGCGCCCGATCAGCAGGCCGTGCAGCTCGGCAGGGGTTACAGGGTGGCCGTTGCTCGAAAGGAGCATGGCGAAGGCAACATAAGGCGATTGAGTATTAGGCATGGTCGGCTAGGCGCCAGACGGCGCATTTGACTAGAATGAAGACCTTGTATCCTAGCACCGGCAGGCGCGCCAAGACCATCGGCACTGGCCGCCGCTGCGCAGGGAGAGGCATCATCGCAGGGTGATTCAACGACGGAGCGAATCGAGTGCAACCCACGCAAGAGAACGACCTGCAAGCGCTGATGAGCCGGTTCGAGTTGCTGATTGAACGCGTCGAGCAACTTAAACGGCAAAATGCACTCCTAGTAGCTCAGGAAAAATCCTGGCGCGAGGAGCGCGCCCACCTCATCGAAAAGAACGAGATCGCCAAGCGCAAGGTCGAGTCGATGATTTTACGCCTGAAGGCCCTGGAGCAAGACTCATGAGTTCAAGCAATAGCGTCACCGTGCAGATCCTCGACAAGGAGTACTCGATCATCTGCCCGCCGGAAGAGCGCAACAACCTGGTCAGCGCGGCGCGCTACCTGGATGGCAAGATGCGCGAGATCCGCAGCAGCGGCAAGGTGATCGGTGCCGACCGCATTGCAGTCATGGCAGCGTTGAACATCACGCACGAAATGCTCCACCGCCAGGAAGATCGCACCGACGCGCCGGTGAGTGGCACCAGCCGTGAGCAGGTGCGTGACCTGCTGGAGCGGGTCGATCAGGCTTTGTCCGACGATGCGGGTACCAAAAACGGCTGAGATTGGTATACTGGCGCCACTCCCTGGGGGATGCGCCAGTCGGTTATGTCCCTGAGCCGATACGCACAACCACGGGGGTTGCACGCTGGGGCAGGTGTGCATGTCCGCCCGACGGAAAGCCTTAACGCCCCCTGCAATCTCCACCTTGAACTTTCGGGTTCAAGGGCTACACCGATAGCGGTCTTATCGGGGAGCCTGATTCTTCCTGCCCAGCGCTCAGCTGGGCAATCCGACACCTGGGATAGCCAGTGCCATGACCGAAACTGCGCCGCTCACCCGCCCCCAGCTTCGTCGCCTGCTTCGCAATGCCCGCCGCGCCCTTACGCCCGCCCAGCAACTCCAGGCCTCACGAGGCCTGTACCGCCAGTTGGCACAGCACCCCTTGTTCCGCCGCGCCCGGCATATCGCTTTGTACCTGCCCAATGACGGTGAAATCGACCCGCACTTTCTGCTGCGCGAGGCCCAGCGCCGAGGCAAGCGCACCTACCTGCCGGTACTGCACGCCTGGCCGCGCACGCGCATGGTGTTCCAGCGTTTCGAGCAGGGTGAAAAACTCAAGCGCAACCGCTTCCGTATTCCCGAGCCGTTGACCGATCGCCGGCGTCAGCGCCCTGCCTGGTCGCTGGACCTGATCCTGTTGCCGCTGGTCGGTTTCGATGAAGTCGGTGGGCGACTAGGCATGGGCGGGGGGTTCTACGACCGCAGCCTGGCCTACCAGGCACGCCGCAAAACCTGGAAGAAACCGCTGTTGCTGGGGCTGGCACATGAATGCCAGAAGGTCGAGCGACTGGCGCAGGCCAGTTGGGATGTACCACTGCAGGGCACGGTCAGCGACCGTGGCTGGTACCTGGCGCCGAACTGAGCGGCGTCAGCGGGGGTTTAGCGTTGCTGCGGGTTGGCGTCGACCGGAGTCTGATAGGCGGTGTCGAGCTTGCGCTCCCAGATACCCTGGGCATAACCGGTAGTGACCACACCAAGGCCAAAGATGAAGACCAGAATCCACAGTAGATCCGGTTTACGTTGATTCATCGAAGAATGCCCCCCTAGGCATACGTTCAGGCTCGGCGACCTTCTAGGTGCCGCCGGAGCGTCTAGCTTTAAAATCGGCGCATTTTCCGACAACCTGAGTCCACACGCAAACGTTGACGCCAACCGGCTGTCGGTTTCGTGCAACAGGTTATTTCAAACCTTTTCAGGAGCAGTATCCATGGCCTATTGGCTGATGAAATCCGAGCCCGACGAGCTCTCGATCGAAGGCCTGGGCCGCCTGGGCGAGGCGCGCTGGGATGGCGTACGCAACTACCAGGCGCGCAACTTCATGCGGGCCATGAGCGTAGGCGACGAGTTCTTCTTTTACCACTCCAGCTGCCCGCAACCTGGCATCGCCGGCATCGCCCGTATCACCGCAGCAGCCTACCCGGACCCGACGGCACTGGACCCGGAAAGCCACTACTTCGACGCCAAGGCCAATGCCGAGAAGAACCCGTGGAGCGCAGTGGACGTGGCCCACGTGAAGACATTCCGGCAAGTGCTGGGGCTGGGCTTGCTGAAGCAGCAGAGTGCGCTGGCAGAGTTGCCGCTGGTGCAGAAAGGCACGCGGTTGTCGGTGATGCCGGTCACTGAAGAGCAGTGGGCGGCGATCATTGCGCTGGCGCGCTGAATTGCTTGCCGACTGTGGGAGCGGCCTTGTGTCGCGATAGGGCCGCAACGCGGCCCCCAGGGTCTGTGACTCACCGGTAATTGCCGGGGCTGCTGCGCAGCCCTTTCGCGACACGAGGCCGCTCCTACAGGACTCAATCTGGGTATGTTGAGCTACTGCACAATCAGGTTGTTGAACAGCAGATCCTCGACAATCGGCTTGCCCTCTTCCGATTCCATCACCTGCTGCACCTGTTTCAACGCTTCCTGACGCAGTTTTTCCTTGGCGTCGACATTGCTCATGCTATCCACAGTCTGCTGGGTGAACAGTGCCACCAGCTGGTTGCGGATCAGCGGCTCCTGGTGCTTGACCGCAGCCGCCGCGGCGTCGCCGGTCACGCGCAGGGCCACATCGGCCTTGTACACGCGCAGCTTGGGGCTGCCATCGAGGGCATAGTTGCCAACGAAGGGCGGGCTCAGGGTGATGTAGGAAACCTTCGGCTCCCCTTCCTTGGCTTCCTCGGCCATGGCCGCCGCTGGCAGCATCAGCGCCAGTACCATCAAGATCCACGCTTTCACGAATTCGCTCCTAGAAACAGTTGGCGCCAGCTTACCCAGCATGTCGCTCAAACCCAAGCCCGGGCTTGTGCCGGCACTTATGCCCGCACATCAAGGTGGGCCATGCTCGTTGACCCGGCAATCGACACTCCTACACTTATCGGCCACTACACGCAAAGGAATAGCCCCGATGAAAGCTGTGTTGTGCAAAACCCTGGGCCCGGCTCGCGACCTGGTACTGGAGGACGTGGCCAGCCCTGTGCCGAAGAAGAACGAGATCCTGCTCGATGTGCAGGCCGCGGGGGTCAATTTCCCCGACACGCTGATCATCGAAGGCAAGTACCAGTTCCAGCCACCCCTGCCATTCTCGCCGGGTGGCGAGGCTGCAGGCGTGGTCGCGGCCGTCGGCGAACGGGCCGGCACCTTCAAGGTGGGCGACCGGGTAATGGCCCTGACTGGCTGGGGGGCGTTCGCCGAGCAGGTGGCGGTACCGTTCTACAACGTGATGCCCATCCCCGAGCACATGGACTTTGCCACTGCCGCCGCGTTCGGCATGACCTATGGCACCTCCATGCATGCACTCAAGCAACGCGGCCAGCTGCAGGCCGGCGAAACGCTGCTGGTACTCGGTGCGTCCGGTGGTGTTGGCCTGGCAGCGGTGGAAATCGGCAAAGCCATGGGGGCAAGGGTGATCGCCGCAGCCAGCAGCGCCGAGAAGCTCGCAGTTGCCAAGGCTGCAGGTGCTGACGAATTGATCGACTACAGCCAGGCCAACCTCAAGGAAGAGATCAAGCGCCTGACCGGTGGCCAGGGCGTGGATGTGATCTACGACCCGGTGGGCGGCGAGCTGTTCGACCAAGCCGTGCGCGGCCTGGCGTGGCAGGGCCGGCTGTTGGTGGTGGGGTTTGCCAGCGGAGCGATCCCGCAGATGGCAGCGAACCTGGTGCTGCTCAAGGGCGCTGCAGTGCTTGGAGTGTTCTGGGGCGCGTTTGCCCAGCGCCAACCAGAGGACAATGCCGCGAACTTCCGGCAATTGTTTGCCTGGCATGCCGAGGGGAGGCTGAAACCGTTGGTTTCGAAGACTTATCCACTGGCTGAAGCCGGAGCTGCAATTGAAGAGCTTGGGCAGCGCCGGGCTGTGGGTAAGTTGGTAGTGCTGGCCAGGTAAGACTTCAGCCCCTTATCAACAAGACCAGCCTCTTCGCGGGTAAACCCGCTCCCACAAGGAATGCACAGCTTCCAAGAATTGTGTGCCCCTGTGGGAGCGGGTTCACCCGCGAAGAGGCCCGTGCAGGCTATGGCAGCGCCTGAACCGAGCTTCGAGGTTGCGATCCGGCATCTGATGGCTGCGCAGTGCATTCAGGGTCTGCTCGACATAATCCCGCGTCGTGCCATAACGGCCCTTGGCACTGGCCAGAATCTGGCTGAGCAAGGTATCCGGCAAGTTGCCCGCATAGCACGGCAGGTGCCGCTCCAGCACGAACCCCAGCGCCTGCACCTTGCTGCCATCACCCAGCCGGCAGCTGAGCCAGTGCGGCCGATAGGCCGGATAAGGCATTTCCCGCTGCCACAGGGCCATCAGCGAATCGTCGAGGTTGCTTTCATCAAGACGATAGGCAAAACCGCTGCAGGAGCCGCCACGATCCAGGCCAAACACCAGGCCTGGCGTTTCCGGCGTGCCCCTGTGCTCGTGCGACCACAGGTACAAGCCGCGGTGATAACCATGCACGCGCGCGCGCTGGCGTTCCACGGAATTACATTCCGGGCGCCAGATCAACGAACCATAGGCAAATAACCAGACCGGGCCACCTTCATGGCGAGACATGGTCGTTTGCAAGGAATTGAGCAATTGCTCACGGGTCAGTTGCTGACCGAAGTCGAGCGTCGGAGGATAAGCAACTTCCCAGGACAAACTTTCAAGTGCCGACATAACTGCCGCCATTAATCCCCGTGTACTACCAATGTAGCGAGAGTCTTGTGCCATGCGGCCTGCGCCGCCGCGCGATGGGCGCTTGCAGTAACCATAGGATAGAAACCGGGCAATGCTCAAGGCCTGGCGCACAAGTTTCACGCACAGTTCCGACGACTGGGAATTATTGTTCCGAAGGCGGTGAAAGTTAGTGGCTCAGGCGGTAACAATTACCGCCTTATACCCGCTAGTTGAAACTTCGGTTATTAACCGCGTGGTGCGTAGGCAAACACATCGGCGCGCATGCGGTGCGCATCCATGCCGGCCTCGACCAGGGCGTCGAGCGTGGCGTAGACCATGTTCGGCGAGCCGCTGGCATACACATGCACGGTGTTGAGGTCGTTCACGTCCTCGCACACGGCCTCGTGCAGCATGCCGCAGCGCCCTTCCCAGCCACACAGGTCACTGACCACCTTGTGCAGGAACAGGTTTGGCAAGCGCTCCCATTCGGCCCAGTGTTCGATGGTGTAGAAATCCTCTGGGCGACGAACACCCCAGTACAGGTGCACCGGGTGCTTGAAGCCCTGTGCCCGGCAATGTTCGACCAGGCTGTGCATCTGGCCCATGCCGGTACCGGCGGCAATCAGAACCAGTGGCCCGTCAGGCAACTCAGCCAGGTGGGTATCGCCGAACGGCATCTCGATGCGCGCCACGCGGTCACGCTGCAGCTGCGCCAGCAACTGCAACGAGCTGGCTTCGCGGGCCAGCACATGCAGCTCGAGATCCCGCCCGGAATGCGGCGCAGAGGCCAGCGAGAACGCCGCCGGCTTGCCGCCTTCGCGCTCGATCATCAGGTACTGCCCGGCATGGTAGCGCGCCGGTTTGCCGGCAGGCGCACGCAAGCGCACGCGCCAGACGTCGCCACCGACCTCGACGCATTCGCTCACACTGCACGCCAGCTTGCGCACTGGCAGCTCACCCAGGGCGAGCACACCATCCCAGAGCAACACACAATCCTCCAGCGGTTCGGCAATGCAGGTGAACAACTCGCCATGGTCACGGACCTCGCCGTCCTGACGCACGCTTCCTTCGACCAACAACGCGGCGCAGACATGGCAATTGCCATTGCGGCAGCTGTTCGGGCAGTCATAGCCCAGCCGCCGCGCTCCATCCAGGATCCGTTCCCCGGGTTCGAGCGCCAGCACCGCCCCGGACGGCTGCAACGTTACCTGCATCAATCTATTCCCAACTGATCCCACAGCTCATCGATACGGCGGGTGACGGCCTCGTCCTTGACGATGACCCGGCCCCATTCGCGTGTAGTCTCGCCCGGCCACTTGTGCGTGGCGTCCAGGCCCATCTTCGACCCCAGCCCCGACACCGGCGACGCGAAGTCCAGGTAGTCGATCGGCGTGTTGTCGATCATCACCGTATCACGCTTGGGGTCCATGCGTGTGGTGATGGCCCAGATCACATCGTTCCAGTCGCGGGCGTTGATGTCGTCGTCAGTGACGATAACGAACTTGGTGTACATGAACTGTCGCAGGAACGACCACACACCCAACATCACGCGCTTGGCGTGGCCCGGGTACTGCTTCTTCATGGTCACCACCGCCATGCGGTACGAGCAGCCTTCCGGCGGCAGGTAGAAGTCGACGATCTCCGGGAACTGCTTTTGCAGGATCGGCACGAACACTTCGTTCAGCGCCACACCAAGAATAGCCGGCTCATCCGGCGGCCGGCCGGTGTAAGTGCTGTGGTAGATCGGTTTCTGCCGGTGCGTGATGCGCTCGACGGTGAACACCGGGAAGCTGTCCACTTCGTTGTAATAGCCGGTGTGGTCGCCATATGGACCTTCTGGAGCCATTTCACCCGGGTGGATCACACCTTCGAGGATGATCTCGGCGGTGGCCGGCACCTGCAGGTTGCTGCCACGGCACTTGACCAGTTCGGTGCGGTTACCGCGCAGCAGGCCGGCGAAGGCGTATTCGGAAAGGGTGTCCGGTACTGGCGTCACGGCGCCAAGGATGGTGGCCGGGTCAGCACCCAAGGCCACGGCAACCGGGAACGGCTGGCCCGGGTTCTTCTCGCACCACTCGCGATAATCCAGCGCGCCGCCACGGTGGCTCAGCCAACGCATGATCACTTTGTTCCGGCCGATCACCTGCTGGCGGTAGATGCCCAGGTTCTGGCGGTCCTTGTTCGGGCCACGGGTCACGGTCAGGCCCCAGGTAATCAGCGGCGCCACGTCGCCCGGCCAGCAGTGCTGGATCGGCAGCTGGCCGAGGTCGACGTCATCGCCCTCGATGACCACTTCCTGGCACACCGCGTCCTTGACCACCTTCGGCGCCATCGACACGACCTTCTTGAAGATCGGCAGCTTGGACCAGGCGTCTTTCAGGCCTTTCGGCGGCTCAGGCTCCTTGAGGAAGGCCAGCAGCTTGCCGATCTCACGCAGTTCGTCGACCGACTCGGCCCCCATGCCCATGGCCACGCGCTCTGGCGTGCCGAACAGGTTGCCCAGTACCGGGATGTCGAAGCCGGTGGGCTTTTCGAACAACAAGGCCGGACCCTTGGCGCGCAGGGTGCGGTCGCAGACCTCGGTCATTTCCAGGACTGGGGAAATCGGAACCTGGATGCGCTTGAGTTCACCGCGCTGCTCCAGGCCACGGATGAAGTCGCGCAAATCGCGATACTGCATGCATGAGCCTCGTGTTGGCCGTATCGGTCGGGGTGCAGAGTGTAGCGCCGATAGGGCCGCAATAGCCAAAATACAGATAGCAAAAAGCCGGGTTTCCCCGGCTTTTTGCGTGGTACGACGATCTTACTTGCGCTTCATCGACAGGAAGAACTCGTCGTTGGTCTTGGTCTGCTTGAGCTTGTCGACCAGGAACTCGATGGCGGCGATTTCGTCCATCGGGTGCAGCAGCTTGCGCAGGATCCACATGCGCTGCAGTTCGTCGTCGGCAGTCAGCAGCTCTTCGCGGCGGGTACCGGAACGGTTGATGTTGATGGCCGGGAATACGCGCTTCTCGGCGATACGACGGTCCAGGGGCAGTTCCATGTTGCCGGTACCCTTGAACTCTTCGTAGATCACTTCGTCCATCTTCGAGCCGGTTTCGACCAGCGCGGTGGCGATGATGGTCAGCGAACCGCCTTCCTCGATGTTACGTGCAGCGCCGAAGAAGCGCTTTGGCTTCTCCAGGGCGTGGGCGTCGACACCACCGGTCAGTACCTTGCCGGAGCTCGGGATCACGGTGTTGTAGGCACGCGCCAGACGGGTGATGGAGTCCAGCAGGATGACCACATCCTTCTTGTGCTCGACCAGGCGCTTGGCCTTCTCGATGACCATCTCGGCAACCTGCACGTGGCGGGTTGGCGGCTCGTCGAAGGTCGAGGCGACCACTTCGCCGCGCACGGTGCGCTGCATTTCGGTCACTTCTTCCGGGCGCTCGTCGATCAGCAGGACGATCAGGTGGCACTCGGGATTGTTACGGGTGATGTTCGCCGCGATGTTCTGCAGCATGATCGTCTTACCCGCTTTTGGCGGAGCGACGATCAGGCCACGCTGGCCTTTGCCGATCGGGGCGCACAGGTCGATGACACGACCGGTGAGGTCTTCGGTGGAGCCGTTACCGGCTTCCATCTTCAGGCGCTTGTTGGGGAACAGTGGCGTCAGGTTTTCGAAGAGGATCTTGTTCTTCGCGTTTTCCGGGCGGTCGAAGTTGATGGTGTCGACCTTCAGCAGGGCGAAGTAACGCTCCCCTTCCTTCGGCGGGCGGATCTTGCCGACGATGGTGTCGCCGGTACGCAGGTTGAAACGGCGGATCTGGCTTGGCGAGACGTAGATGTCGTCGGGGCCGGCCAGGTAGGACGCATCAGCCGAACGCAGGAAACCGAAACCATCCTGGAGAATCTCCAGCACGCCGTCACCCGAGATCTCTTCGCCGCTTTTCGCGTGCTTCTTCAGCAGGGCGAAAATCACGTCCTGTTTGCGCGAACGGGCCATGTTTTCGATGCCCATCTGTTCGGCCATTTCCAAAAGATCGGTAATCGGCTTTTGCTTGAGTTCAGTCAGGTTCATAAGGGGAGTGACGTAATCATGTAAGAAGGGAGAATTAAGCTTTGGCTTAATGAGGCCGCGCCGCTAGATGGCGACAGGATCGCGTACTGATTCGAATTAGGGATGCTTCGGCGACGGCGTGCAGAGGGCACTGGAGAAGCAGTGCGAGGCCGAATGTAACACTTGCTTTTTTCTGCGTCTAGTGCTCTGAAAAAGAAAAAACCCCGCGTTTGCGGGGTTTTTTGCTTCACGTCACAGGTGGGCGTCGAGGAACGCGGCCAGCTGGGATTTGGACAGGGCGCCGACCTTGGTGGCTTCGACGTTGCCGTTCTTGAACAGCATCAGGGTCGGGATGCCACGCACACCGTGCTTGGCCGGGGTTTCCTGGTTGTCGTCGATGTTCAGCTTGGCGACGGTCAGTTTGCCGGCGTAGGTGGAAGCGATGTCGTCCAGAACCGGAGCGATCATCTTGCATGGACCGCACCATTCAGCCCAGTAGTCGACCAGTACCGCGCCTTCGGCCTTCAGGACTTCGGCTTCGAAGGTAGCGTCGGTGACGTGTTTGATCAGATCGCTGCTCATGGATATCTCCAGGGTCGTAAGCAAAAAAACGTGGCCCATGATAGCCGCACCCAGGCCCTACAGGAAGTCACGGACGATTGAGTGTAACTATAGTTGTGCAAGACGCCGCGAATCGAAACTGTCACATAAGTGTCATAGCATGGAATGGCACATTGCCTTGCATCAAGGCCCGGTGTGGTGCGCGTTGGCGTCAGCCAAGGATCGTGGCACGATTGCCGGGTTACCGACCGAGAACACACAGAATGCCGCATACCTCCGCGAAGAACCTGTCCCTGATCGCCGCCATCGACCTGGGCTCCAACAGCTTCCACATGGTCGTGGCCAAGGCGCACCACACCGAGATCCGCATTCTCGAACGGCTCGGCGAAAAGGTTCAGCTGGCCGCCGGCATCGACGAAGAGCGCAAGCTCAGCGAAGAAGCCATGGAGCGAGGCCTGGAATGCCTCAAGCGTTTTGCCCAACTGATCAACGGCATGCCCGCAGGCTCCGTGCGCATCGTGGGCACCAACGCCCTGCGCGAAGCGCGTAACCGCAACGAATTCATCCAGCGTGCCGAAGCCATCCTCGGCCACCCGGTGGAAGTCATCTCCGGCCGTGAAGAGGCGCGCCTGATCTACCTCGGCGTGTCGCACACCCTGGCCGATACCCCCGGCAAGCGCCTGGTCGCCGACATCGGCGGCGGCAGTACCGAGTTCATCATCGGCCAGCGTTTCGAGCCACTGCTGCGCGAGAGCCTGCAGATGGGCTGCGTGAGCTTCACCCAGCGCTACTTCCGCGACGGCAAGATCACCCCGGCGCGCTACGCCCAGGCCTACACCGCCGCGCGCCTGGAGCTGATGAGCATCGAAAATGCCCTGCATCGCCTGACCTGGGACGAGGCCATCGGTTCGTCCGGTACCATTCGCGCCATTGGCGCCGCGATCAAGGCCGGCGGCCTGGGTAATGGCGAAGTCAATGCCGAGGGCCTGGCCTGGGTCAAGCGCAAGCTGTTCAAGCTGGGCGAGGTCGACAAGATCGACTTCGAAGGGATCAAACCCGACCGGCGCACCATCTTCCCGGCCGGCCTGGCGATTCTCGAGGCGATCTTCGACGCGTTGGAGCTGCAGCGCATGGATCACTGCGACGGGGCCCTGCGCGAAGGCGTGCTGTTCGACCTGCTCGGCCGTCATCACCACGAGGATGTGCGCGAGCGCACCCTCAACTCGCTGATGGAGCGCTATCACGTCGATCAGGGGCAGGCAGCGCGTGTTGAGCGCAAGGCGCTGCACGCCTTCGACCAAGTGGCCGAGACGTGGGGAATGAAAGACGGCAATTGGCGCGATCTTCTGGCATGGGCGGCAAAAATCCATGAAATCGGCCTGGATATCGCTCACTACCACTACCACAAGCACGGCGCTTACCTGATCGAGCACTCCGACCTTGCCGGGTTCTCGCGGGAAGAGCAGCAGATGATGGCCCTGTTGGTGCGCGGCCATCGCCGCAACATCCCGAAGGACAGGTTCACAGAGTTCGGCGACGACGCCGTGCAACTGATCCGCCTATGCGTGCTGCTGCGCTTCGCCATCCTGTTCCACCACATTCGTGGCAACCAGCAGATGCCCAAGGTAGAACTGCAGGCCGGCGAAGACAGCCTTGAAGTGGTGTTCCCGGACGGCTGGCTGGAGCACAACCAGCTGACCCAGGCCGACTTCGCCAACGAGGCGGAGTGGCTGGCCCGGGTCGGCTTCGTCCTCAGCGTACGTTGAGCAGCGGGTTGCTCAGGCGCTCCAGCAAGGTCGCCTGAGCACTGCGTGGGTTCTGGTTGCCGGTCGGGGTGCTACGCACGTAGCGCCCGTCTGGCTGCAGCGTCCAGGCGTGGGTGTTGTCGGTCAGGTAGCCTTCCAGCTCCTTCTTCACCCGCAGCAACAGCTTCTTGCCCTCTACCGGGAAGCACGTCTCGACACGCTTGTCGAGGTTGCGCTCCATCCAGTCGGCGCTGGACAAGTAGATCTGCTCTTCGCCGCCATTGAGGAAGTAGAACACCCGCGTGTGCTCCAGGAAGCGGCCGATGATCGAACGCACCTGGATGTTGTGCGAAACCCCCGCAATGCCTGGGCGCAGGCAGCACATGCCACGCACCACAAGGTCGATCTTTACGCCCGACTGGCTGGCCTTGTACAGCGCCTTGATGACCTTGGCGTCGGTCAGCGAGTTGAACTTGGCGATGATGTGCGCGGGCTTGCCTTCCAGGGCAAACTGAGTTTCCCGGGCGATCATGTCGAGCATGCCCTTCTTCAGGGTGAACGGCGCGTGCAGCAGCTTCTTCATGCGCAAGGTCTTGCCCATGCCGATCAGCTGGCTGAACAGTTTGCCCACGTCCTCGGTGAGGGCGTCGTCAGAGGTCAGCAGGCTGTAGTCGGTGTACAGGCGTGCGTTACCGGCGTGGTAGTTGCCGGTACCCAGGTGCGCGTAACGCACGATCTCGCCCTGTTCGCGGCGCAAGATCAGCATCATCTTGGCGTGGGTCTTGAAGCCGACCACGCCGTAGATCACCACCGCACCGGCTGCCTGTAGGCGGCTGGCCATCTGCAGGTTGGACTCTTCGTCGAAGCGCGCGCGCAGCTCGATCACCGCGGTGACCTCCTTGCCGTTACGCGCCGCATCCACCAGGGCGTCGACGATCTCCGAGTTGGCCCCCGAACGGTACAGGGTCTGGCGCACCGCGAGCACGTGCGGGTCCTTGGCGGCCTGGCGCAGCAGGTCGATCACCGGGGTGAAGGACTCGAACGGGTGCATCAGCAGGATGTCCTGCTTGCCGATCACGCTGAAGATGTTGTCGGCGTTCTGCAGCAGCTTGGGGATGGCCGGGGTGAACGGCGTGTACTGCAGCTCCGGGTGGCTGTCGAGGCCGGTGATGCTGAACAGGCGGGTCAGGTTGACCGGGCCGTTGACCTGGTAAAGCTCGCTCTCGCTCAGGCTGAACTGCTTGAGCAGGTAGTCCGACAGGTGTTTCGGGCAGGTGTCGGCCACTTCCAGGCGCACGGCATCGCCGTAGCGGCGCGAGAACAGCTCACCGCGCAGGGCGCGAGCGAGGTCGTCGACTTCTTCGGAGTCCAGCGCCAGGTCGGCGTTACGGGTAAGGCGGAACTGGTAGCAACCCTTGACCTTCATGCCCTGGAACAGGTCATCGGCGTGGGCGTGGATCATCGACGACAGGAAGACATAGTTGTCGCCCGGGCCGCCAACGTCTTCCGGCACGCGGATGACGCGTGGCAGCAGGCGTGGTGCCGGGATGATCGCCAGACCGGAGTCGCGGCCAAAGGCGTCGACACCTTCCAGCTCGACGATGAAGTTCAGGCTCTTGTTCACCAGCAGCGGGAACGGGTGTGTCGGATCCAGACCGATCGGGGTGATGATCGGCGCGATCTCGTCGCGGAAGTAGCGGCGCACCCAAGCCTTGAGCTTGGGCGTCCAGTAGCGGCGACGGATGAAGCGAATGGCGTGCTTTTCCAGCTCTGGCAGCAGCACGTCGTTGAGGATCGCATACTGGCGCTCCACTTCGATGTGCACCAGCTCACTGATGCGCGCCAATGCCTGGTGCGGCTGCAGGCCGTCGGCGCCGGCAAGCTCGCGGGCGAAATTGATCTGCTTTTTCAGGCCGGCGACGCGGATCTCGAAGAACTCATCGAGGTTGCTGGAGAAAATCAGCAGGAATTTGAGGCGTTCGAGCAGCGGGTACGATTCGTCCAGCGCCTGCTCCAGCACGCGGATATTGAATTGCAGCTGCGAAAGTTCGCGATGAATGTACAGGCTGCTGTCGTCCAGGCTCGGGACGGTAATGGCCGGCGTCGGCGCAGGGGCCGGGGCTGCGGCTTCGACCACAGGCTCGGCAACCTCGGGCAGGTCCGGCGGGGTCTGTACCATCTCTTCGGGGACTGCCTGGGCATCCTTGATCGCGACAGGGGTTAGCACTTCATTATTCATCTGACGTTCCTGAGGACGTTAACGCCCTATGATCAATTGAGCGGCAAGATAAGCGTCCATTATGACGACTGTGTTACAGCTTCGCGCAAGGTGCGACTTGAGGCTGCCGGTATTGTCCGCGTAGGAATTGTTCACGTCGAGACACATTTGGACACTTTCACGAATGCGCGCGAAGGGGTAGGCTGCGCGTTCATTTCGCCAGCACCTCAGAAAATGCTCCAACAATTCCTGCAGGATTTCGGCTACTTTGCCCTTTTTCTAGGCACCTTCTTCGAAGGCGAGACCATTCTGGTACTTGCGGGTTTCCTTGCGTTCCGCGAATACATGGACATCAAGCTGGTGGTCCTGGTGGCCTTCTGCGGCAGCTACGCCGGCGACCAGCTGTGGTACTTCATGGGCCGGCGGCACGGGCGCAAGATCCTCGCGCGCAAGCCGCGGTGGCAGGCCATGGGTGACAGGGCGCTGGAGCATATTCGCCGTCACCCGGATATCTGGGTGCTAAGTTTCCGCTTCGTCTACGGCCTGCGCACGGTGATGCCGGTGGCCATCGGCCTGTCCGGTTACCCGCCGCGCCGCTATCTGCTGCTCAACGGCATTGGTGCCGCCGTTTGGGCCCTGGCGCTGGGCCTGGCGGCCTACCACTTCGGCGCCATCCTCGAAGGCATGCTGGGCAGCATCAAGAAGTACGAGCTATGGGTGCTCGGCGGCCTGCTGCTGCTGGGTGCCCTGCTTTGGCTGCGCAGGCGCTTCCGCACCATCCGCGCCGAGCGCCGCGCGGCGACAGAAGAGCAAGCCGCCAACGCTGAGCAGCAGGTAAAAACCGAGAAGCAGCCAGAACACGGGCACGACCACCGCTAAGCCCAATGTGCCGGCCAGATACAGCGCCGGCACCAGCGTCAGCAGGCGCGCCATTTCCAGGCGCACCGCCCACGGCCGGTTTTCCAGGGCCGCTCCCAACACGAACAAGCCAAACGCCATCAGCGACCAGCCCAGCACCAGGGCGGCGCTCGGCACACGTTCGGCGACGTCCATCAGATAACTGCCCAACGCGATGTAGACGACGAACTGCGCCGCCACGTACGCCTGCCAGGCCCGGCCCAGGGCAATTTCGAACTGGCGGAACAACGCCAGGTTCTGCTTCGCCTGTGGGTAAGCCGCTGCGACGTCGGCCGGACGCCAGCCGGTAGGCATGAACCAGATGCGCAGCTTGTCCTTCCAGCTACGGGTACGGCGGGCATCGCTGCACAGCTGGGCGTAGAACTGCAGGTTGGCCCACAGCGGGTTCCAACTGGCCAAGGGTGTGGTCACGCCGAACACCACCGGCTCGGCCGGGTCCTCTTCCTTGAACGTGCCGAACAGACGGTCCCAGATAATGAACACACCGCCGTAGTTGCGATCCAAGTAAGCAGGATTTTGCGCATGGTGGACACGATGGTTGGATGGCGTGATCAGTACCCACTCGAGCCAGCCCAGTTTGGGAATGTGCCGGGTATGCACCCAGAACTGGTACAGCAGGTTCAGCGACGCCACGGTGATGAATACCACCGGCGGCACGCCGATCAGCGCCAGCGGCAAGTAGAAGATCCACGAGAAGATGAAGCCGCTGCTGGTCTGCCGCAGCGCGGTGGTGAGGTTGTACTCTTCGCTCTGGTGATGCACCGAATGTGCCGCCCACAGCACATTGCGCTCGTGCCCCAGACGGTGCAGCCAGTAGTAGCACAGGTCATACAGCACGAAGGCCAGCAGCCAGACCCACACGGCGCCCTGCGGCAGGCGCAACAGCGCCAGGTGCTCCCAGGCCAGTGCATAGGTCAGCAGCCCAACCCCTTTGGTCAGCAGGCCGGTGCTGGTGGACAGCGCGCCGGTGCTGAGGCTGTTGATCGAATCGGCCAGGGTGAAGTTGCGCTGGCCACGCACGCGGTCGGCGACCAGTTCCACCGCGATCAGCACGAAGAAGAACGGCACGGCCAGCAGAATCAAGTCCATGGGCAACGCTCTCGAAGGTTATCCACAGAGATTAGGATGCGCCCGCAGTAATCCCTATGGCCACATCTGCCAAACTAGAGGACATTTAGCGCCTCGAAAATGGAGTAATGAGCATGACCAAGAAAGTAGCGGTGATTCTTTCCGGCTGTGGCGTGTACGACGGTGCCGAAATCCACGAAAGCGTGATCACCCTGCTGCGCCTCGACCAGCGCGGTGCACAGGTGCAGTGCTTTGCACCGAACATCGCACAGATGCACGTGATCGATCACCTGACCGGCCAGGAAATGCCCGAGTCGCGCAATGTGCTGACCGAGTCGGCACGTATCGCTCGCGGCGAGGTGAAGGATATCCGCGAAGCCAAGGCCGAGGATTTCGACGCGCTGATCGTGCCAGGTGGCTTCGGCGCGGCGAAGAACCTGTCCAACTTTGCCGTGGAAGGCACCGAGTGCACGGTAAACCCGGATGTACTGGCACTGGCCGAAGCCTTTGCCGAGGCCTGCAAGCCGGTCGGCCTGATCTGCATCTCGCCAGCGCTGGCGGCGAAGATCTATGGCCCGGGCGTGGTCTGCACCATCGGCAATGATGCGGGTACCGCGTCAGCCGTAGAGAAAATGGGTGGCAAGCATGAAGAGTGCGATGTGCATGACATCGTCGAAGATACCCAGCGCAAGCTGGTGACGACCCCGGCCTACATGGTCGCCAAGTCGATCAGTGAAGCGGCCAGCGGCATCAACAAGCTGGTGGACCGGGTACTGGAACTGACCCACGAAGGTGAACAATAAGGGCCTGTTGCGCAGGCCATTACTAGTAAGCGCGGTTCCCACAAGGATTGTGCAAGGCTTGAGCAGAATACGGTCGGTCTGGGAGCCGCGCTTGCCGGCGATAGGCTGCTAGGCAACCCCCGGCCATCACTTGGTCAAGCGGGTGAGGATACGGTCCAGGGCATTGGCGAACGCCTGCTTCTCGCGTTCGCCATAGGGCGCTTGCCCTCCCCCGACCTGGCCCTGTTCGCGCAGCTCGGTGAACAGGTTGCGCACCGCCAGGCGCTCGCCCATGTTGCGCTCGTCGAATTCGCGGCCACGTGGGTCCAGGGCCGCCACGCCCTTCTTGATCAGGCGGTCGGCCAGCGGCACATCGCTACAGATCACCAGTTCGCCGGGCACGGCGTGCTCGACCAGGTAATCGTCGGCCGCATCCATGCCGCTGGGTACCACGATCAGGCGGACGATCGCAAAGGCCGGCTTGGCTACGGCCTGGCCGGCCACCATGACTACCTCGAGCTGGCGCTTGAGGGCGAATTTGACGATCAAGTCCTTGGCTGCCTTGGGGCAGGCGTCGGCGTCGATCCAGATGCGCATTGCACTTATCCTCAAAAAAGCTGGGAGGGCTTTGCCCTCCTTTCGCGACGCAAGGCCGCTCCTACGGGAAACGCGATCGTTTGTAGGAGCGGCCTTGCGTCGCGATGGGCCGCGCAGCGGCCCCCAATCAGTTAGCTGTTGCCCGGTGCTTCTCGACCAGGCGACTACGGCCATACAACACCAGAATGGCCAGCAACGCCACCGCTTGGGCGCTCAGCGAGTACACATCAGGGTGAATCCCCAGCCAGTCGAACTCGAAGAACGCCACTGGCCGCGTGCCCAGCACGCCCGCCTCTTGCAGCGCCTTCACGCCATGCCCGGCGAACACCACCGACAGCGCGCACAGCAGCCCTGCGTTGATGCTGAAGAACAGCGACAGTGGCAGCTTTGCCGACCCGCGCAGGATCACCCAGGCCAAGCCAACCAGCAGCACCAGCGCCGTAGCGCCACCGGCCAGCACGGCCTGATGGCCGGCTGGGCCAGCTTGCAGCCACAGGGTTTCGTAGAACAGGATCACTTCGAACAGCTCACGGTACACCGAGAAGAACGCCAGCACGGCAAACCCGAAGCGCCCGCCGCCGCTGACCAGGCTGCTCTTGATGTAGTCCTGCCAGGCGGCGGCGTGACGGCGGTCGTGCATCCACACGCCCAGCCATAGCACCATGACACTGGCGAACAACGCAGTGCTGCCTTCCAGAAGCTCACGCTGGGCACCGCCGACGTCGATCACATAGGCCGCCACGGCCCAGGTAGCAAAGCCCGCGACCAGCGCCAGGCCCCAGCCGATGTTGACGCTGCGCATGGCCGACTGCTGGCCGGTATTGCGCAGGAAGGCCAGGATTGCGGCCAGAACCAGGATCGCCTCCAGGCCCTCACGCAGCAGGATCAGCAGGCCGGAAATGAAGCTCAGCGACCAGCTCAGGCCATCGCTGCCCAGCAGCTTGGCAGCCTGGTCGAGCTTGGTTTTCGCTTCGGCCAGGCGCTGTTCAACCTGGGCGACTGGCAGGCCGTCCTGCAATGACTGACGGTAGGCCATCAGGGCTTTTTCAGTGGTCTTTCGCGCTTCGGTGTCGATGTTGTCCAGCGAGCTTTCTACCAGTTCGAAGCCTTCAAGGTAGGCCGCCACCGACAGGTCGTAGGCCTGATCGTGGTCGCCTGCGCGGTAGGCTGCGAGGCTCTTGTCCAGGGTGCTGGCGGTGTATTCGAGCAACTGCGCAGGGCCACGCTTGACCTGCGGCGGCTGGGCGCGCTGGGCACGGAACGCCTCGACCGATGCGGCGCCTTCAGTGGCGGCGACTTCCGCCGGGGTCTGGCGGGCCAGGTCGGCGATGTTCCAGGTCTTTTCACGCTTGGCTGCTTCAGGCTTGGCGGTGAAGCTGGCGACGTAGGCAGCCACGTCCCAACGCTGGCGCTCATCCAACTGGTCGGCGAAGGACGGCATCTCGGTGCCATCGATACCCAGGGCCAACGTGTTGTAGAGGTCGAACAGGCTCAGCTGATCAAGCCGTGCGGTGTCGCGCAGGTTGGCCGGCGCCGGCTCCAGGCCCACGCCCGCCGGGCCGTCACCGGCACCCGTATCGCCGTGGCAGATCGAGCAATTCTGTGCGTACAGAGAGGCGCCACGGGCCGGGTCCGGGGTGATCACCGGAGCCTGGCTGACTTCGTACGCCACGGCCAGGCGTGCGCCCAGCTGGCGCGCCTGCTTGGCTACCGCTGCGCCGTCCTGGCGCTGGTCGATGGCCTGACGCAGCGCTTGCACACCTTGCTGCAGGCCGGCTTGCTCGGCATTGGTCGGCAGGCCTTTGACCAGGTCGGCGAGCACGGTGCTGAACTCCTGCTGCTCGCGGTATTCGCCGTCGTCGATCACCTTGCCGTTTTCCACGGTCGGCGGGTAGTCGGCACCAATGTAGTCCAGCAAATGCAAGGCTTTGGCGGCCTCGGCGGGTGCTTCGGCCTGCACCAGGGTGCTGCACAGCGCCAGCACCGGGCCGAGCATTGCAGCCGGCAACCAGGCGAGCAGACGGGAACGGGTTTTCATGGCCAGTCTCGGAGGGAATGCGAAAGAGAACATTGTTCACTTCCACTTTGCTTCTCTCAAGGGTTGTCGCTGGATTTCATGAAAAATCTTGAGACAAATCAGATGAAATGGATTGCCGTAGAGATGGGGCTGCGTTGCAGCCCCCTGTTCCTGAAGTCTATTGACGAACCTTGTTCAGGCCCAGCTCCATATCGTCGACCAGTGCCTTGGCCCGGGTGCCTCACGCCCGATCGCCTTGCGAGGCGACCCAGGGACAGTAGTCCGGGAGCACTTCCCAGCCAAGACAACACCTTCCGACAGGCGCCGTAAGATAATTCGACATGGAGTCGGAACTGAAGCATTTGGTTTCAGGTTCGGAAATGCCTGACAGCGGGGGGCTTGCCGCGAGAAGTGGTGACGGCTGACAGGTGCCAGCCAACAGATTTGCAGCGCCTATGAGAT